>DATCKV010000055.1:0-15934 GCA_036564285.1 Limnochordales bacterium | reverse complement strand
GCCGCAGCGGCACCCGCACGTAGTCGTTGGCCAGCCACAGGGGCAAGAGCCCCCCGCCCGCCTGGGGCGCCCCGCCCGACCCCTCGGGCGGCGCCGGCGGCAGGGAGCCCCACGGCAGGGCCAGATACGTCTCGGCCCCGTCCGGCTTCATCTGCACCACGAACCGCACCGACGGCCCCGTGCTGAAGCGGAAGGACTCCGGCGTGTCGGCTCGGGGATCGAAGCCTGAGGCGTCGACCACCTCGAAGCCGCCGTCCACGGGGATGCCGCCCGTCCCGCCGGCCGCCTCCGGCATGGGCCGCCCCAGCAGGTCCTGGAGCACCAGCCGGTGCAGCATCCCCCAGCGCAGGTCCCGCAGAGACCGCACCTGACCGAAGGCGCCGGCCATGGGGCCCTTCAGCAGCCGCACCGCCTCCTCCACGCTGGCCAGCAGGATCACGTCGCGCTCGTCGGCCGGCCCCAGGTCGCCGCCGGGGGCGTCGAAGAGGGCCAGCCCGGCCGCGCGCCCGCCCGTGCGGTCGAAGTGCTCCAGGTGGTAGAGGATGGCGCGCAGGGCCATGGAGCCGTCGGGCCTGGGTAGGTCGGGGCCCAGCCGCGCCACCGCGGTGTCCACCGTGTTGTGGATGAGGCGGCCCACCGCGACGTTGAAGAGGGTGGCCGCGACGCTGGCCCGGATCTCCTGCTCCGAGGGTTCGCCGGGCAAGCCGGCCTGGCCGTCGTCTGCGGCGTCCCACCCGCCGGGCACGCCCGTGGGTGTCGAGAAGTCCCATGAGCTCAGGTAGTCGAAGGCCTCCTGCGTCTCGGGGGTCACCAGCCGCGCCAGCGCCGCCGGCGCGTCGGCCTGCCGGGCCCGCTGCCAGGCGGCCAGGAAGAACGGCATGAGCCGGCGCGCCGCCAGCTCCACCACGTCGGCCTGCACGGCCATGGCATCCGCCAGGGAGACCCGTCCGGCCCGGCGGGCCCGCTCCCGGAGCAGCTCCGTGATGCGGCCGGCCCTGAAGCCGATGCTGTAGGCCGGGGCCAGGTAGTAGATGCCGCCGTTGGCCCGCCGATCGTTGAAGGGGTCGCCGTCCAGGGTGGTGCCGACAGGGTCGTTGTTGGCCGAGACGATGAAGCCCTGGGCCGGATTGACCACGTGGGGCATCTCCGAGGCAGGCAGCACCTGGAAGGGCAGGCCCTGATCCTCGGGCAGCGGCCGGTCGGCGGGCCACGCCACCCAGTCGTGCCGCAGGGCGCCCGTGCCGTCCCGCAGCAGGAAGGGGGCCCAGGCGGCGCCGCCGTCGATGAAGCCGCCGTCCAGATCCGTGCGCAGGGGCAGCTCCGCCCCCGCGAAGTAGGCGATGTTGCCCTGGACGTCGGCGTAGGCCCAGTTCTGGGAGGCGGCGTCCATGAAGCGCAGGCCGTCCAGGAAGTCCTGGAGGCCGCGGGCCCGGTTCCACCGGTAGAAGCTCTCGCCGTCGTGGGTGGCGTAGGCCCCCGTCCACTGCACCGTCAGCGCCTCGCCCCGCTGCCGGTCCATGCGCACGATGGGGCCGTGGCGGGGCACCACCAGCACCGCAGCGGGCACCCGGCCGGCCGGTGCCTCGGCCAGGTCGTCGGGCCGGCCGTTGCCGGGCCGGTTGACCATGAAGCGCTGGGGCAGCACCTGCACCGGCTCCAGCCGCCCCTGGTACTGGGTGTAGAGGGAGGAGCCCTGCTCTACCAGCCGCTCCACGAAGGTGTCCGTCTGGTCCACGGGGTTGGTGGTGGCGCCCCAGGCCACGAAGCGGGTGTGGCCCAGGATCACCCACGGCACCCCGGGGAACGCCACGCCCCACACGTCGATCTCAGGCTCCGCCTCGCCGGGGGCGGCCGCCACCAGGTGCTGCGGGTACCAGACGGGTGGCACGGTCAGGGGCAGGTGCGGGTCGTTGGCCAGGATGGGGTAGCCGCCCTCGGCCAGCGACGGCCCGATGACGAACCAGTTGCTCCCCAGCGAGTCGGAGGCGGCCTGGCGGGCGCCGGCTGCCGCGGGCAGCCGCGCCACGGCCTGCCACCAGTCGGCGGCCAGCGCCAGGGCTGCCTCGTCCGGGCTCCCCGCCCCCTGCGCCGGGCCGCCCGCCCCGTCCTGCGGCGTCGCCCCGGCCGGCGCGCCGGCGACCGCGTAGCCCACCGCGTCGGGCACCGTGGAGGCCGCATCCGACGGGGCCGAGCGCCACAGCTCCCTGAAGGCCGCCATCCCCGCCTCCGGGCCCAGCGCCTGCACGTAGGCCTGGGCTGCCGCGGCGTACCGGGCGTCCAGCTCGAAGGAGAGGCTGAAGCCCACCAGCTTCAGCACCGAGATGGAGTCGACGGGCCGCCAGGGGCGGACCCGGGTCAGCTCCAGCGCGCCGTACTCCGGGGGAAGGGCGCCGGCGCCCTCGGCCTGCTGGATGAAGGCGTTGACGCCGGCGGCGTAGGCTTCCAGGTCGGCCCGGGCGCCCTCCGACAGGCGGCCCAGCGAGGCCTCGGCCGCCCGGGCCAGCCCCAGGGTGCGCATCTGGACGTCTTCGGCCAGGGCCGCCTCGCCCACCAGCTCCGCCAGGGTCCCCTCGGCCCGGCGCCGGCTCACGTCCATCTGGAAGAGCCGGTCGCGGGCGTGCAGGTAGCCGACGGCGAAGAAGAGGTCCCAGGCGTCCTGCGCGTAGACGTGGGGGATGCCGTAGCGGTCTTCGACGATGCGCACGGCGGCCCGCAGCCCGGGCCAGGCGACCCGGGTCTCGGCCTCGGCGGCTGCCCCGGTCGGCCCCGCCCCCGGCGGCGCCCCGGCCGCGGCCGCCGTCGCCAGCCACAGCACGCCGGCTCCCGCCAGCAGCCCCATCCACCTCTGCATGGCCCCACCCCCCTGCCGATGCGGGCCAGGGTGGGGTGGGGATTCGCTGGGCCGGCGGGCGGTTCCTGGCAAGCTCTCCCGGCTCAGGAGGCGGGCTTCGGCGCCGCCGGTGGACGCCCCGGCTCTGCCCCGCCGCCCCCGGGCACCGGCGCGAACCAGTAGAAGCGCTGAAGCGGGATGATCTGCCGGGAGAGGACGTTGAGCGGCTTGGTGGCCAGCAGGAAGTGGCTGCCGATGGTGGCCAGCACCTCGGATAGGCCCATCCGCTGGGCGGGCTCCTCGTCGGCGGCCCGGTGGTAGAACTCCTCCCCCAGCCGCACGTACTCCTCGGGATCCCGCAGCCGGCGCTGGCGCCCCGCCGCCCAGCTGCGGGCGAGGGTGCCCGGCGTGCGGCGGGCGGCCGCGACGTGCTCGGGGAAGAGGCCCACCAGGAAGAGGCTGACGTCGGCCAGCCGCTTGTAGACGGCGAAGCGCAGCTCCGGCTCCACCATCTCGGCGACCTCCATCAGGTCGTCCACGTCCATGTCGGAGAAGACCCGCCGCTGGTAGGTCTGGCCCCGCCGCACCAGAAAGGCCCGGGACTCGGTGCGCACGAAGCTGGCCAGCATGTGGGCCAGGTAGTCCAGCACCCGGGGCTGTTCCAGGAGGCGAGACGTGCGCGCGGCGTCGAAGACCGGCAGCGGCCCCTCAGGCCCTACCTCCAGCGTGAACGAGGCGTCCCGCAGCAGCCGGCGCACCCGCCTCAGCAGCACCGTGAAGAGGAGCTGGGGCGACACCTTCAGCAGGATCTCGTCATCGGAGGCCATGCGGGCGAAGACCCGCTCGTCGTCCAGGAGCAGCTCCAGGAAGTCGGGCTTGTCTCGGATGATCTCCCGGATGCGGTCGTGGTCGGTGCGACGGGTGGCCGTCGCCTTCACGATGAAGTCCAGGTCCCGATCCGTCAGCCACCGGGTGGGATCGGTGAGGCGCGCCCCCTCGCCGAACAGCCAATCCCATGCCACGGTTGCCGTGACCCCCTCGCTCCCCCTATTATTGTAGGCTGTCAGCTTCCGCCGGCGGCGGCGGGCGCAGACGGGGGGCAGCAGGGCGATGGCCGAGGCGCGCGAGAGTTTCGCCCGGTGGGCGGGCATCCAGCGGGTCCGGGCCGCCGACGGCCGCTCCGAGGTGCGGCTCGCCATCGGGCCGGCTCACAAGAACGAGCTGGGGATCGTCCACGGCGGCGTCATCATGGCCCTGGCCGACGAGGCCATCGGCATGGCCGCGCTCAGCGCCGTGCCGCCCGGCACCGCGGTGGTGACCGCCGAGCTCCACGTGCACTTCCTGGTGCCCGCCCGGGAGGGGACCCTGGTGGCCCTGGGGCGGGTGTGGCGCGCCGGCCGCCGCCTGGTGACCGGCGAGGCCGTGGTGGAGCTGCACGGCGCGGCCGGCCAGGTGGTGGAGGTGGCCCGGGCCACCGGCACGTGGGCCACGGTCACGCCGGACGTTCCGCTGCCGTCGAGCGGGTAGGCTCGCCCGCCGGCGCGCCGGAGGCCGCCGCGGACTCCCGGAGCACCCGGCGCAGCACCTTGCCCACCAGGCTCTTGGGCAGTTCGTCCATGAAGACGAACTGGCGCGGTACCTTGTAGGCGGCCAGGCGCTCCCGGCAGAAGGCCTCCAGCTCCTGGGAGGTGGCGTGCTGCCCCTGCCGGAGCACCACGTAGGCCCTTACCGTCTCGCCCCGGTAGGGATCTTGCACGCCCACCACGGCCGCCTCCTTGACGGCGGGGTGCTCGTACAGGACGTCCTCCACCTCCCGGGGGTAGATGTTGAAGCCGCCTGCGATGATCAGGTCCTTCTTGCGGTCGACGATGTAGAAGTAGCCCTCCTCGTCCATGCGGGCCAGGTCCCCGGTCAGCAGCCACCCGTCCCGGAGCACCTCGGCCGTCTCCTCGGGGCGCCGCCAGTAGCCCTTCATCACCTGGGGCCCCCGCACGGCCAGTTCCCCCACCTCGCCGGGCGGCAGCGGCTCGCCGGTGGCGGGGTCCACGATGCGGGCCTCGGTGTCGGGCCAGGGCAGCCCGATGCTGCCGGCCTTGCGCCGGCCCCAGATGGGGTTGGCGTGGGTGACCGGCGACGCCTCCGTCAGGCCGTAGCCCTCGATGAGCCGGCCGCCCGTGAGGCGCTCGAAGGTCTCCTGCACCGCCACGGGCAGGGGGGCGGCCCCGCTGATGCAGGCCTCCAGGGAGTCCAGGCGGTAGCGCTGGACGTCGGGCAGAGCATTGATGGCCACGTACATGGTGGGCACGCCCGGGAAGAGCCGGGGCCGGTAGCGCTGCAGCAAGCGCACGGCCTGCCGGGCCTCGAAGCGGGGCATGAGGATCATGGTGGCGCCGCTCATGACGGAGAAGTTGAGCACCGTGGTCAGCCCGTAGACGTGGAAGAAGGGCAGAGCCGCCAGGACCGAGTGGGGGCGCCCCTTGAGCCGGTAGAGCCACGCGTCGATCTGGGTGCAGTTGGCGGCCAGGTTGAAGTGGGTCAGCATGGCTCCCTTGCTGGTGCCCGTGGTGCCCCCGGTGTACTGCAGCAAGGCCACGTCCTCCCGGGCCCGCACCGGGGCCGGGCCGTCGGCGGGCGGGTGGCGCAGCAGGGAGCGGAAGTCGTGGCGCGCCACCCCTTCGGGGAATCGGGCGGGCCCGGCCGCTTGGGCGGCGGGGCGGCGGGCGTCGCGGCGGCGCTGGGCAGCCTGGCGCAGCGGGTAGAGGAGCCTCAGCGGCAGCGGGAGATACTCGGCCGCCGAGGTGAGCACCACGTGGCGCAGCCCCACGTCGGCCGCCACCTGGGCCAGGCGGGGGGCGACGTCCTCCAGCACCACGGCCACCTGCACCTCGGCGTCGCTGAGCTGGTGGCGCAGCTCCCGGGGCGTGTACAGCGGGTTGGTCATCACCGCCACCCCGCCCAGCCAGAGCACGGCGTAGTAAGCGATGACGGCCTGGGGCACGTTGGGCAGGATGATGGCGACCCGATCCCCCCGCCGCACCCCCAGCGCGGCCAGGCCTCCTGCAAAGGCTTGCACCTGCTGCAGCAGCTGCCCGTACGAGAGGCGGGCCCCGAAGTAGACGGTGGCGGTCCTCCGGGGATCCCGCCGGGCCGCCTGCTCCAGCCAGGCGGCCAGGTTGAGCTCGGGGTACTCCAGCGACGCCGGCACCTCGGAGGGGTACTGCCGCAGCCATGGGCGAGCATCGTAAACGCTTGCAAACCCCATCGGCCAACCCCCCTTGCGCCAGGGCCACCCCGCCCCCGGGGTCGGGGGGCGCCGGCCCTGTATCGGTAAAGTTCGTCATTCCGACTACCCCTTCCCTTCCCGCGGGGGCCCCGCCTTCGCCGAGGCGGGCCGTTCCGGCCGCGCCGGCTCCACATGGGCCTCCACCAGCCGCAGCTGCAACCGGTCCAGCCCCAGCATCCGCTGCACGGCGCCGGTCAGGCCCGGCCAGCGCAGCACCCCGTCGGCCATCACCACGCCCACCCGGGGATCCAGCCAGATGACGCTGTCCATGACGCTGCCCCAGCTGTCGCGCCGGGCGAGGCGGATCCGGTAGGCGTCGAAGGTGCCGGCCGGCACCTGCACCGGCTCCAGCGCCTCGACGGCCCCCTCCACCTGGTCCCATCCCCGGGAGGAGCGGCTGAGGACGGGGGTACGGTACGCCCAGCGGCGGCCCACCTCCAGGGGGAGCGCGACGGTGAGCTCGGGCGGGTCGAAGCGCAGCGCCCACAGGGTGCGGCCCACGAAGGAGAAGGTGCGGCTGGCGGTGAACAGCCCGTCGGCCCGCAGCACCAGCTCTTCCTGCATCGTGGCGCCGGCCAGGCGGATCTCCCACCGGTAGCGGCGGGCGCCGTCGTGGACTCCCTCCAGCTCCTCCAGGCGGACCCGCGCGCTGCCCCCGGGCGACGCGTACACCCACCAGCTGCCGCCCCGCACGTACGGCAGAGGCGGCTCGTCGGCCGGGCCCGCCGCGGGCGTCGCCCCGCCCGACAGCAGGGCGGCCAGGATCAGCGGCAGCATGCGGGGTGTTTCGAGCCGGGCGCCCGCTCGCCTGCCGGCGGCTGCGGCCGGCAGGGAGCCGGCGGGGGCGCGGTGAAGTCATGTCGGGTCGCCCCTCATGCGGGTCGGGAGGTCGAGGATGGACAGGATGGCCGGTGAGGCTCAGGCGGTGCAGGCCCATCCGCGGCGGTGGCAGATCCTGTCGGCCATCGCCATCGGCACGCTGATGGGGCCCGTGGACGGCAGCGTGGTCAACATCGCGCTGCCGGTCATCACCCGCTCCCTTCGGACCACCCTGGACGTGGCCGAGTGGGTGGCCGTGGCCTACCTGCTGGTCATCAGCAGCGTCCTGCTCACCTGGGGCCGGCTGGGCGACATGTACGGCCACCGGCGCATCTACCTGGGAGGCTTCGCCGTCTTCACCCTGGGTTCGGTGCTGTGCGGCGCCGCCCCGGGCATCGGGTGGCTGGTGGGGTTCAGGGTGCTGCAGGCGGTGGGTGCGGGCATGATGATGTCGGCCAGCCCCGCCATCATCACCGAGGTCTTCCCTCCCACCGAGCGGGGCCGGGCGCTGGGTCTCAACGCGGTGGCGGTGGCCGTGGGGCTCGCCGTCGGGCCGGTGCTGGGCGGCTTCCTGGTGGAGCACCTGGGCTGGCGCTCCATCTTCTACATCAACCTGCCCATCGGCGTGGTGGGCACCGCCTGGGCCGCCCGGGTGCTGCCGGGCCCGTCGGTCGTCCGGCGGGCGGCCTTCGACATCCCGGGGGCCGTCACCCTGTTCGGGGCGCTGCTGTCGCTGCTCCTGGCCCTGAGCCAGGGCGAGTCGTGGGGGTGGCGCGCCGCGCCCACGCTGGCCCTGGTGGCGCTGGGGGCCGCGGGGCTGGTGCTGTTCGTGGCGGTGGAGCGGCGCTCGGCGGCGCCCATGGTGGACCTCAGCCTCTTCCGGGACCGGGTCTTCGTGCTGGCCAACGCGAGCGGCCTGGCCAACTTCATGGCCCAGTACTCCGTCACGTTCCTGATGCCGTTCTTCCTGCAGGTGGCCATGGGCATGTCGGCCGACCGGGCCGGCACGCTGATGCTGGGCTTCCCCTTGGCCATGATGGGGGTGGCGCCCCTGGCGGGCTACCTGTCGGACCGCTTCGGCTCCCGGTGGCTGGCCGTGGTGGGCATGGTGATCCTGGCGGGCGGGGTCCTCAGCGCGAGCCGGCTGGGCTCCGACGCTTCGGGCGCGGAGGTCTTCTGGCGGCTGGCCGTCATCGGGCTGGGCGCCGGCCTCTTCCAGACCCCCAACAACAGCACCATCATGGGCTCGGTGCCCCGGGACCGCCTGGGCATCGCGGGCGGGATGCTGGCCAGCATGCGCAACATCGGCATGGTGCTGGGCATCGCCGTCTCCGCCGCGGTCTTCATGGCCATGGCCGGGGGCCGGCCCGAGGCGGCCGCGGCCGACCTGGATCGATTCCTGGCGGGCATGCACGCGGCCATGGGGACCGGCGCCGCGGTGGCGGTGCTGGGGGCACTGGCCTCCCTGGCAGCCCGGCCCGGCGCGGCCGGCCCCAGGCGGCCCGCCTGGCGCGAGGGTGCGGCGCCCGCCGGGGAGTGAGGAGAGGAGGCGCCGGGATGGCGGTGCGGCCGTACGGCATGTGGCCCAGCCCCCTGACGCCCGCCCGGGTCGCGGCGGCGGTGCGGCTGACGGACGTGGCCTGGGAGCCGTCGGGGCGCAGTCTGGTCTGGCACGAGGAGCGTTCGGGGCAGGGCGTGGTGGTGGCGGTGGAGCCAGACGAGCCCGCCTCCGCCATGCGAGACGTGACGGCCGGGCAGTCGGTGCGCGCCCGGGTGGGCTACGGGGGCGGCGACTTCGCGGTGGGGCCCGGCGTCGTCTACTTCGTGGGCGACGGCGGGCGGATCTACCGGCAGCCCCTGAGCCGGGGCACGGCCCGCCCCATCACGCCCGGTTTCGGGGCGGCGGCTTCGCCCGCGCCCTCGCCCGACGGGCGGTGGGTCGTCTACGTGCACTCCTACGAGCGGCGCGACGTGCTGGCGGTGGCCGACGCCGAGGGCCGGGGATGGCCCCAGGTCCTGGTCGAGGGCGACGACTTCTACATGCAGCCCGCCTGGCACCCGTCCGGGCGGCTCTTGGCCTTCGTCTCCTGGCGCCACCCCCACATGCCGTGGGATTCCAGCGTGCTGTGGCTGGCCCACCTGGAGTTGCCGGAGCCGGGGCGGGGAGGGCTGCCGAGGGTAGTGCGGCTGGAGGCCGTGGCCGGCGGCGACGGCGTCAGCGTCTTCCAGCCCGCCTTCTCGCCCGACGGCCGCTGGCTGGCCTACGTCAGCGACGAGGGCGGGTGGGGCAACGTGCACCTCTACGACCTGGCCGAGCGGCGCGGGGCGCCCCTGCTCGCTGAGCCGGCCGAACATGGGCGCCCGGCCTGGCGCCAGGGCATGCGCACCCTGGCCTGGAGCCCCGACGGGCGCCGCCTCTTCTACCTGCGCAGCCGGGAGGGCTTCACCCAGCTGTGGGCCTGCGACGTGGAGAGCCGGCAGGCCGGGCGGGTGGGCGGCCCCGAGGGTGGCCCCCTGGCGCCGTACACGGCCCTGGAGCAGATCGCCGTCTCGCCCGCCGACGGGCGGGTCGCGCTCCTGGCCTCCTCGCCGTCGCTGCCCTGGCGGGTGTTGACGCTGGAGCCAGGGGCAGGGGCCGGAGCGTTGAAGGCAGCGGTCTGGCGGCGCTCGGAGCCCGAGGAGCTGCCCGAGAGCTTCTTCAGCCGCCCCGAGCCCCGGCGGTGGCCCACCTCCGGGGGGGCCGAGGCCTTCGGGCTCTACTATCCGCCGTCGCACCCCGACTTTCAGGGCAGCGGCCCCCCTCCCCTCATCGTCCGGGTGCACGGCGGCCCCACGTCGCAGGCCGAGGCGGAGTGGTCGCCCGGCGTCGCGTTCTTCACCAGCCGGGGCTACGCCGTGCTGGAGGTCAACTACCGGGGGAGCACCGGCTACGGGCGGGCCTACCGCGACGCCCTCAAGGGGCAGTGGGGCGTCTACGACGTGGAGGACGCGGTCAGCGGCGCCAGGGCCATGGTGGAGGCGGGGCTGGCGGACCCCCAGCGGCTGGTCATCATGGGGGGCAGCGCCGGCGGGTACACCGTGCTGCGGGCCCTGGTCACCCACCCGGGCTTCTTCAAGGCCGCCGTCTGCCTCTACGGGGTGAGCAACCTCTTCACCCTGGCCGCGGAGACACACAAGTTCGAGGAGCGCTACCTCGACTCCCTGGTGGGCCCGCTGCCCGAGGCGGCCGCGCGCTACCGGGAGCGCTCCCCGGCCCTCTTCGCCGAACGCATCCAGGACCCCATCGCCATCTTCCAGGGCGAGGAGGACCAGGTGGTGCCCAAGAACCAGTCCGACGCCGTGGTGGAGGTGCTGCGGCGGCGGGGCGTGCCCCACGAGTACCACGTCTACCCGGGCGAGGGGCACGGGTGGCGCCGGCGAGAGACCGTCGAGGCCTTCTACCGGGCGGTGGAGTCGTTCCTGCTGCGCCACGTCGTCTTCGCCTGAGGGGCCGGCGCCCGGTTGGGCCGCGCGGCGGCCAGGGGGCCGGTCCGGCCGTTTGGGGCACCGCGGCGGCAGGGTATACGATGAGGGGGGCGTGCCCGGCACGAGCCTCGCGAGGAGGGGGAGGAGCATGGGAGCCAAGGGACGGCAGATCGTCGACGTCGACCTCAACCAGCTGCTGCAGGAGCTGAAGAAGGCCTACCTGGATGAGCTGTTGGCCTTCTACTCGTACTGGGTCACCGCCATCGTGGCCGAGGGCTTCCACGGCGAGGAGATCGCGGAGCACTTCAAGGAGGAGGCCGAAGACGAGCTGGGCCACGCCCGGCGCCTGGCCGAGCGGATCCTGCAGCTGGGCGGCGACCCCGTGGTGCCGCCGGCCCAGTGGGAGGCGGGCGCCAACGCCCCGTGGACGGCGCCTCGGGCCGACCGCACCGACGCGGCCGGCATGCTCATGGACCAGCTCAAGGCCGAGGCCAGCGCCATCGAGACCTACAACCGCATCGCCAGGCTGACCTTCGGCAAGGACCCCGTCACCTACCAGCTGGTGACCGAGCTGCTGGCCGACGAGGTGGGCCACGAGGAGTTCCTGGAGAACCTGCTGGGGCGCCGGCGCTGAGCTTCACGCCCAGCTGCGCTCGACGGTGGCGGCCACGTCCTGGACGGGGCCGCCCAGGGGCGCACCGGGCTTGTGCACCCGCACCCGCAGCCGCCGCAGGCGCTCACCGTAGCGCTGCCCGATGGCGGCCGCGACGCGGTCGGCCAGGGTCTCGATGAGCCGCACGCTGGGCCCTTCCACCACCTGGCGCACGGCCCGGTACACCTCCGAGTAGTCCACCGTCTGCTCCAGGCGGTCGTCGAGGGGGGCCGCCCGCAGCCACAGCTCCACGTCGACCGCGAAGGGCTGGCGGGCGGCCCGCTCGTGCTCGTAGACGCCGTGGCTGGCCGAGAAGGTCATGCCCCGCAGTTCGATGCAGGGCGCGCCGCCCTCCGGCTCCGCCCGGGAGGCCCACGGGCCCCGGGCCACCGCGTCGGCCACGGCCGCCACCCGCCGCATGGCGGCCACGTCGTGCACCCGCACCACGTCCGCGCCCCCCGCGATGGCCAGCGCCACCGTGGCCGCGGTCCCCTCCAGCCGCTCCCGGGGCGGCGCGCCCCCCAGCGCCTTGCCGATGAAGCTCTTGCGGGACGTCCCCACCAGCAAGGGGAAG
This sequence comes from Limnochordales bacterium, assembly GCA_036564285.1. Taxonomy (GTDB): domain Bacteria; phylum Bacillota; class Limnochordia; order Limnochordales; family Geochordaceae; genus Geochorda. The sequence goes on along the minus strand of DATCKV010000055.1, from coordinate 4,311 downwards.
GGCGGCGCCCCCGGCAGGCTCGCCAGGCGGTGCCACTCCCGCAGGCGGGCCAGGAGCTCGAAGCTGTGCTCGGCGGTCTTGGCGAAGCCGAAGCCCGGATCCACCACGATGCGCTCGGGGGGGATGCCCGCTTCCAGGGCCCGATCCACTCGCTCCATCAGCTCCCGGGCGGTGTCGGCCACCACGTCGCCGTAGCTCGCCAGCTGCTGCATGGTGGCAGGCGTGCCCCGGGTGTGCATGATGACGACCCCGACCCCCAGCCTCGCCACGGTTCGGGCCATGTCGGGGTCGTAGCCGAGCCCTGAGACGTCGTTGACCAGCTGGGCCCCGGCCTCCACCGCCGCCTCGGCCACCCGGGCCTTGCGGGTGTCGATGGAGATGGGGACGTCGGTGCGGGCGGCCACCTCCCGGATGACGGGGAGCACCCGGCGCAGCTCCTCGTCGGCGGGCACCTCCTCGGCCCCCGGCCGGGTGGACTCGCCGCCCACGTCGATGATGTCGGCCCCCTCCTCCACCATGGCCAGCGCCCGCCGCACGGCTGCCTCGGGCTGGAGGTAGGCCTCGCCGTCGGAGAAGGAGTCGGGCGTCACGTTGAGGATGCCCATGATGTAGGTGCGCCGGCCCACGACGTAGCGCCGGCTGCGCAGCGGCAGCACCCGCTCTCCCTGCTCCGGCGCGGGTGGTACAATGCCTCGAACGGTCATGGAAGCCACCTCGCCTGTTGCCGTCTACCTGAGCCTGGGATCCAACCTGGGCGACCGCGCCGCCTACCTGCGCCGGGCCGTGGAAGCCGTGACCCGGCTGCCCGCCACCCGGCTGCGCCGCCTTTCGTCGCTCTACGAGACCCGGCCATGGGGCCCGGTGGCTCAGCCCGACTTCTACAACCTGGCCCTGGCGGCCACGACCCGCCTCCCGCCGGAGGAGCTGCTGCGCCGGCTTCAGGCCATCGAAGCGGCGCTGGGGCGGGTGCGCACCGTGCGCTGGGGGCCCCGCACCGTCGACATCGACATCCTGGTGTACGACGACGAGCGCCGCGACTCCCCCGAGCTGACCCTGCCCCATCCCCGGATGCTGGAGCGGGCCTTCGTGCTGGTGCCCCTGGCCGAGATCGCCCCCCGCCTGGTGGTGGCCGGCCGCACGGTGCGGGAGCACCTGCGGGCCCTGGGCGACGTCAGCGGCGACGTGCGGCGCATCGGGCGGCTGTGGGATCAGTCCTGACGGGCCAGCTCTCGCAGCGACCGCAGCGGCCGCAGCGCCTGCCCCGTCACCGCGTCGAAGGCCCAGGGCCACGGGGGCGCCCACCCGCGGAGAATGGCGTCGGCCACCCGGGCTGCCCGCACGTTGGCCCGCACGTCGTGCACCCGCACCATGTCCACGCCCAGCGCCACCAGGGCCGCGGTAGCCCCCAGGGTCCCCTCCACCCGATCGTGGACGGGCGCCTCGGTGAGGTTGCCGATGACGCTGGTGCGGGAGTGGCCCACCAGCACGGGGTAGCCCAGCTCCTTCAGCCGCGGCACGGCTCGCAGCAGGGCCAGGTTGTGCTCGGTCAGCTTGCCCACGCCGATGCCCGGATCCACGATGATGTGCTCCGGCGGCACCCCGGCCTCCCGGGCCCGGCGCACCCCCTCCCGCAGGTACTCCAGCACCTCGGCCACCACGTCGCGGTAGCGGGGCCGGGCCGCGGGCCGGCGGGCGCTGCCCTGGAGGTGCATGACGATGACGCCGGCGCCGTGCTCGGCCACCACCCGGGCCATCTCAGGGTCCTCGTGCAGGCCGCTGATGTCGTTGACGATGTGGGCCCCTGCCTCCAGCGCGGCCCGGGCCACGGCGCTCTTGTACGTGTCGACGGAGATGGCCACCTCCAGGTGCCGGGCGATCCACCGGATGACGGGCACAAGGCGCGCCAGTTCGGCCTCGGGCTCCAGCTTCTCGGCCTCAAGCCGGGCGCTCTCGGCGCCGACGTCAATGATGTCGGCTCCTTCTTCGACCATCTCCTCGGCCCGGGCGATGGCCCGCTCGAAGGCCAGATAGCGGCCGCCGTCGGAAAAGGAGTCGCGCGTCAGGTTGAGGACGCCCATGACGTAGGTGCGGCGTCCGAAGTGGAACGTCTTCGGGCCGAACGTGACCGTGCGGGGGGCGTCGTGCACGGGTCAACCCTCCCGGGCGCTGGAATGAGCCGGGCCGGGCGCGCAGGCGCCCACCGGCGTGCCCTGCGGTTCGGCAGACGATCCCTGCTTCCTGCCAGGCCGCACACCCAGGGTGGCGCTGCCAGGAGGTTGAGAGAATGGGCCGGCACAACCTGCACCGCGTCGTACGACTGGTCGCCGTCTACGTTGCCGCAGCCTGGCTCTGGATCCTGGCGACGGACCTGCTCCTGCAGAGGCTGTCGGCCCGTGCTCCCGCCCTCTGGCCCCTGGCGGGGATCCTGAAGGGCTTCCTCTTCGTCCTGGTGACGGGGCTGTTGCTCTACCGGGCCTTCTCGGCCGAGCTGCGCCTGCTGGAGCAGCGCTCTGAGCAGGTGCGCACCCTCAACGACGGCCTGCGGGTCCTGGCTGCCGTCCACCGCCTCTTCGCGCGCAGCGACGACCTGCGGCGCCTGGCCGCGGAGGTGTGCCGCCTGCTGGTGGACGGCCGCCGCGTCGTGGGCGCGTGGCTGGCGGCCCTGGACGAGGCGGGCACGGGGGTAAGGGTGTGGGCCCAGTGCGCCTACGGAGAGGGCCCCACGACCGAACCGCCGCAGCCGGGGCTGGCGGAGCGGCTGCTGCAGGGGCAGCCCGCGGCGCAGGCGCTGCGGGAGGGGCGGCCGTGCAGCGTGAGCCTGGCGGAGCTGGAGCCCGACGACCCGCAGCGGGGACTGGAGCGGGCCGGCGCCCGATGGGCCGTGGCGCTGCCTCTGGTGCACCACGGCCGCACCCTGGGAGTGCTGACCCTCTACCCGGCAGCCGGGTCGCCGCCCGATGGGAACTGGCTGCAGCTGCTGCGGGAGATCGGGGATGCGGTGGCCGCCGGGCTCCACGTGGCGGCTCTCGAACGGGCCCGCCAGGAGAGCGAGCACCTGGTGCGGCTGCAGCTGGCCCGCTCCGAGGCCATGCGAGACCGGGACCCCCTGACCGGCGTCTACAACCGCCAGCGTTTCGAGCGGTTCGTGGCCGATGAGCTCGAGCAGAGCCGCGCCGCCGGCCGGTCCTTCGCGCTGGTGGTGCTGGACCTGGACCGCTTCACCGAGGTCAACGCGCGCTTCGGCCACAGCGCCGGCGACCACGTGCTGCGGGTGGTGGCGGTGCGGCTGCAGCAGGCGGTGCGCCTGGCGGAGCGGGTCGCGCGCATCGGGGGCGACGCCTTCGCCGTGCTGCTGCCCGGGCTCGATGCGGAGCAGGCCGTGGCGGCGGCGCGGGAGATGCTGGCGCGGGTGGCGGGGCCCCCGGTGGAGGTGGACGGGGAGACGGTGACCATCCGGGCCACGGCCGGCGTCGCCGTCTTCCCCGAGCACGGCCGCACCCGGGCCCAGCTGCTGGGCGCCCTGGACACGGCGCTGCTGTCGGCCCGGGAGCAGCACCTGCCGCTGGCCGTCTTCGACCCCGCCTCCCACTCGCAGCGCCTGCAGTCGTACGGCCGGGGCGAGCAGGTGCGCCGGGCCTTGCTGGAGCACCGCATCGTCCCGGCCCTCCAGCCCGTGGTGGACCTGCGCTCCCGCGCCGTCTGGGGCTACGAGGTGCTGGCGCGCATCAGGGGCGACGGCGAGGTGGTCGACGCCGCCCGCTTCATCCGGGAGGCCGAGGCCTACGGGCTCATGGAGCAGCTGGAGGCGCAGATGCTGCAGCACGTCACCGCCCTGTGGGCCAGCGGGCGGGTCGGCGACCGGCGGCTCTTCGTCAACCTGGCCCCGGACCTGCTGGGGGAGCCGGGGTACCGCAGGCTGCTGCTGCAGACCCTGGACGCCCACCCGGGCCTGGCCCGCCGGCTGGTGCTGGAGCTGACCGAGCGCCACTCCCTGCCCGAAGGGGAAGCGGTGGTGCAGTTCCTGGAAACCCTCAAGGCCCGGGGCGCCCAGCTGGCTCTGGACGACTTCGGTGCCGGCTACTCCTCCATCGGCTACTTCCGCCGCATGCCCATCGACTACGTCAAGATCGATGGGAGCCTGGTGCGGGGCGTGGCCCGCAGCGAGATGGACGTGCGGGTGGTGGCGGCCATGCGGCGGGTCGCCGCGGAGCTGGGGGCCGAGACCGTGGCCGAGTGGGTGGAGGACGAGCGCACCGCCCACACCCTCAGGGAGCTGGGCATCCGGTTCGGACAGGGATTCTACCTGGGAAG
>DATCKV010000054.1:0-5013 GCA_036564285.1 Limnochordales bacterium | reverse complement strand
CCAGGTGGCGGGCAGCCATGCCGTCATGGGGTGGTTCCCCGCCCGGGAGCGGGGGCTGGCCATGGGCGTCCGCCAGGCCGGCCTGCCCATCGGGGGCCTGACCGGGGCGCTGGTGCTGCCCTGGGCCGCCGGGCGGTACGGCTGGCGGGCCGCGCTGCTGGTGGCCGCGGCCGGCTGTACCCTGGCGGGCCTGGTCGCCTGGGCGGGGCTGGCGGGGGCCGCCGAGCCGGAGGCCCCGGGCCCGCCGGCCCGCGTGCCGCAGCCGGTGCCGTCGTTCTGGGAGTCGCCGCGCCTCTTCCTGGCCGACCGGGCGCTGGTGCTGACCACGCTGGCCGCCTGCCTCCTGGCGGCCGGGCAGTTCAGCCTGACGGGGTACCTGCCCCTCTACATGGTGGACGCCTTCGGCTGGCCCCGGGCCGCCGGGGCCCGGCTGCTGCTGCTGGTGCACACCGGCGGCATCGTCGGGCGACTGGGGTGGGGCTGGGTGTCGGACCGGCGCTTCGGCGCGGACCGGGTGCGCCCGCTGTCCATCGTGGCCGCGGCCTGCGCGGGGGCGGCGGCCGGCGTGGCGGCCCTCGACGGGGTGCAGCCCCTGCCGGCCTGGCTGGCCGGCGGGGCCGCCCTGCTGGGCGGGCTCACCCTTCTGGGGTGGAACGGCCTATACATCACCCTCCTCTCCGAGCTGGCAGGGCCCGCCTCGGCCGTCATGCTGGGGCTGAGCATGACCGCCCTGTACGTCTGGACCATGCTGTCGCCCCCGGCCTTCGGGTGGCTGGTGCAGCGCGCCTCGGGCCGCTATCCGGTGGCCTGGGCCGCCGTCTCGCTGCTCCAGGTGGGAGCAGCCCTGGCCGCCGGGGCGGTGGGACGGGCGCTGGCGGCGGCACGCCACCGCGGCGGGTGGCCGGCTCCGGCCCGGTAGGGCCGGGCCCCGTACGCCTTGACAGCGCGGCCGGCCCTTCCCTACCATGGCCTCGACCCGCGCGGCCCGCCCGGCGTGAAGAGGAGGGCCCCATGGAGTCCCGTGCGCCCGAGCGGCGCTCCCCCGAGGCGACCCGCCGGCGCCTGCTGGAGGCGGCGACCCGAGTCTTCGCCCGCAAGGGCTACTACGGCACCACCGTGGACGACATCGTGGCCGAGTGCGGCAGCTCCAAGGGCGCCTTCTACTTCCACTTCGACAGCAAGGAGGCCCTCTTCCTGAGGCTGGTGGAGGAGTTCGCCGGCATGCTGGCCCAGGCCCTGGAGCAGGCCGTGCGCACGGCGCCCCGGGGCGGCCCCGGCCGGGTCGAGGCCGCGGTGCAGGCCGGCCTGGAGCTGATGGGCCGCTATCCGGAGATGGCCCGGCTGTTCCTGGTGGAGTCGGTGGGGATCAACCCCCAGTTCGAGGCCAAGCGCCGGGAGCTGTTCGACCGGTTCACCCGTCTCATCCAGGCCTACCTGGACGAGGCCGCCTCCCGCCATCCCCTGGCGGTGCGCGACACGGCGCTGGCCAGCGCCGCCATCCTGGGAGCCATCAACGAGGTGGTGGTCCGGTGGCTCAGCACGCCCGACCGTCGCCCGCTGGCGGAGCTGGCGCCGGAGCTGAGCCGCTTCGTGCTGCGGGCCGTCGGCTGGCAGGGCGCATCCTGACGGGGGGCCCGGCTGCCCGGGCCGCGACCTGGGTGGCGAGCCCGGCGCTGCCTGGGCTTCTTGCCCTCTACTCGGCCGCCGTGCTGGCAGAGGGAGCGGTGCCCCCGCCGGCGCTCTGGGGCTGGACGGCCCTGGCCGCCCTGGGCGGCGCGGCCACCGTGGGCGCCATCGGCCGCCTGGTGGGCGGCGGGGCCGGGACCCCCGGGCTGGCCGGGGGCGACCCCGACGGGGCGGCGCCCAGGGGCCGCCCGCGGTCTGCGGCCCGATCCTTCGCCATGGCCGTGGCGGGCGCCCTGGCCCTCATGATCGCGGCCGGACAGCTCAACCGGCTGAGCTTGTGGCTGTCGCCCGTGCCCGTGGCGGCCTGGCTCGCCTTCGCTCAGTCCCGGTCGGGCGACGGCTCCCCCGGGCTGGCCGGCGCGGCCGCAGCCGCGCTCCCCCTGGCCGGGTGGGTGGCGGCACGGGGCGTCTTGGAGCCGCCCGCGTGGCTCCTGGCCGCGGCGGCCGGGCTGTGGGTGGGCGCCTGGCAGGCAGGGGAGGGGCGCGGGGCCCGGTGGGCCCACGCGGGGGCGGTGGCCCTCTGGGTCGCGGCGGGCTGGGCGAGCGGGCGGGGCGGCTGGTACTTCGGAGCCGTCGCCCTGGCCGCGGCCCTGCTGGCGGCCCACCACCTGGCCGGGGCCGAGGGGCAGGCCGGAGGCGGCCGCCCGACCTGGGCCCTCAGCGTGCACGCCGCCATCGGCTGCGCCATCCTGGCCGGCTGCCTGCTGGACGTGGCCCGCTCCCCGTGACGCCCTCCTCGGTGGCCGCGGCCGCGGGCACGGGGCCGGCCACGCCTGCAGCCGGCACCGGCGCCTCCTCCCGGGCCCGCCCGGCCTGCTCCCTCAACCGGCCGGCCAGGCGCAGCAGGTAGACGTAGCGGCGCTCCGCGGCCTGCACCGCGAAGATGGCGTGATCCACCAGCTCGGGCTCGGTGACGGCGTCGAACTCGTTCTGCGCGGCCAGCCACTCCAGGCGGGCCTGCTCCACCAGGGCACGCAGCCCGGCGGGCACGGCCCCGAAGCCGTCCGGCGGCCGGCGGCCTGCCGGCGGCACCTCGGATGACACCGTGAAGGCCCCCTCCCGGCGCGGGCGTCGACCCCCGGGGCGCCGCCCGCGGTGCATGGGTATGCGGGCGGACAGCCGTTATGCCACGGGGAGTCGGCCGCGCCCGGGGCCCTCACACCTCCCGGCGCCCCTCCAGGGCCCGGGCCAGGGTCACCTCGTCCAGGTACTCCAGGTCGCCTCCCACGGGCATGCCGTGGGCCATGCGGGTCACCCGCACCCCCAGGGGCTTGATGAGGCGCGCCAGGTACATCGCGGTGGCCTCGCCCTCGACGTTGGGATCCGTGGCCAGCACGACCTCCTTCACCTCGCCGGAGGCCAGCCGGGCCATCAGCTCCTTCACCTTGAGGGACTCGGGCCCCACGCCCTCCATGGGCGAGATGGCCCCGTGCAGGACGTGGTAGAGCCCCCGGAAGGCCCGGGTGCGCTCCATGGCGGCCACGTCCTTGGGCTCCTCCACCACGCAGAGGATGGAGCGGTCCCGGCCCGACCCCGGCTGGCAGAGGCGGCACGGATCGGTGTCGGTGAAGTTGAAGCAGACCGAGCAGAGACGGGTCTTCTCCCGGGCCTCGACGATGGCGTCGGCCAGCCGCCGCGCCTGGTCAGGCCCCATGCGCACGATGTAAAACGCCAGCCGCTGCGCGGTCTTGGGGCCGATGCCGGGCAGCCTCATCAGCTCGTCGACCAGGCGCGCGATGGGCCGCGCGAACTCCACGACGCCGCCGCCCTCCCGCTGTCACGGGCCTGCGGGCGGCCCGCCCGGAAGGCCGGGCAGCCCCGCCAGCCCCATCTCCTGGTACAGCCGGGCCATCTCCCGCTCCACCATGGCCCTGGACTGGCGCAGCGCCTCGTTGACAGCCGCCACGATGACGTCCTGCAGCATCTCCAGGTCCGAGGGGTCCACCGCGGCCGGATCGATGCGCAGCGCCCGCAGCCGCCCGCTTCCGTCGGCCACGGCCGTGACGGCCCCGCCTCCCGCCGAGGCCTCCACGGTGCGCTCCGCCAGCTCCTGCTGGAGGCTCTCCAGGGAGCGCTGGAACTTCTGCAGGTTCTTCATGGCCCGGGCCACGTTGAAGGAGCCGGGCAGACCGGGCATGGCCAGCTCACCCTCCTCCGGCGGGGGCGTGGGGGTCTGAGGCCGCCGGCGCCCCATCCGGCGGCTCCGCGTCGAACTCCCGGATGATCCGGGCCTCCAGGATCTCCAGCACCGCCCGCAGCGTGGCCTCGTCCCACTCCCCGTCCTCCCCCGGCTCCCGCTCCCGCCGGGGTGCCGGGTCCGCCGCGGCCCGGGTCCGCGAGGGCGCCGGCGCGGGCGGCACCCCGGGCGGAGCCTCCCCCTTCGACCCGGGGGCAACGGGCTCCTGGGCCGGAGGCTGCGGCGCGGGAGCGGCCTCAGGGGCCGCAGCGGGAGCGGGCACGGCCGGCGGCGGGGCCGACTCGCCGTCGATGATCTCGGTGCGGATGGTGACCGGACGGCCCAAAAGCCGCGAGCAGATCTTCTCCACCATCTGCCGGGCCTTCTCGTCGCCTTCCACGGCGTTGCGGTGGAAGGCCCGGTCCTCGGGGAAGCCGATGGTGATCTCTAGCCCCTCCACCCGGATGGGCCGGCCCTCCCGCAGGAGCGCCTCCACCTTGGCGGCGCTGCGCCGCTGCTGGCTGCGCAGCGCCCCCAGCACGTCGGGCCAGCGCCGCTGCACCTCGTCCAGGAGCAGCGGCCCCGAGCCGGCCCGGGCCGCGGCCGGGGCCCGGTGCGCCGGGGTCGTGCCCGCCGGTCGGGGAGCCGACGGGGGTGGCGAGGGCGGCGGGGCCGGCGCTGGCTGCCGGGGCACGCCGGCCTGGTCTGCGGCCTGCTGGCCCTCGGGCCCGCCGCGGACGGGCGGGGACGTGTCCGCCTCCTCGGTCCGGGCCAGGCGCATCAGCGCCAGCTCCAGCGCGATGCGCGCGTCGGGGGCCCAGCGCATCTGGGGCTCGGCCGCGAGGAGGCTCTCCATGGCCGCCACCAGGCGGGAGAGCGGGGCCCGGGCAGCCACGGCGGCGGCCGCCGGGGCCTCCGAGCCGCCCGCCTCCCCGGCGCCGCGTCTGGGTCCCAGGATCTTGAAGGCCGCGGCATCCCGGAGCAGCGCCAGCAGATCCCGGGCCACCAGGCGGGGATCGATGCCCTCCTCGGTGGTGAGGCGCCCGATGAGGGCGAGCCCGTCGGCCACGTTGCCCTCGACGAAGTGGCCGGCCAGCTCCGCCAGGGCTTCGGGACGCACCAGGCCCAGCACCTCGGCCACCACCGCCGCG
>DATCKV010000053.1:0-4561 GCA_036564285.1 Limnochordales bacterium | reverse complement strand
GGGCTACCAGTACGACCAGCTGGTCTCCCTGAGGCTGGAGCCGCCGCTCCACTTCCTGGAGAGCGCCCTCAGCTCCCAGGTGCTCCAGCAGTTCCCCCTGGAGCTCTTCGGCGTGGACCCGGCGGCCGTGGTGGAGCTGCTCACCCGCTCCCCGGCCGAGATCGGCGCCCTGACCCAGGCCCTGGCCGACGTGGCGCGGGGCTACAACATCCGTGAGGAGCACTTCTTCCGGGCCGCCCTGCGCTCGTACCAGGAGCTGCACGGCAACTACTTCGAGGATCTGGAGCGGCAGGCCGAGGCTTTCGCTTCCGAGGCGGGCCTCGACGGGCAGCTGCCGGTGGCCGAGGAGGCCCTGCGGTCGGTGCTGGAGCGGCGCTTCGGGTACCAGCTGGGGGTCATTCCCTGCGACGCCCGCCCGGCCCTGGCCGCCTACCGGGCCGTCTACCTGCCGGGCCGCCGCCCCCGCCTGCTGCTCAACCCGTCCCTCACCGGGCCGCAGCGCAAGTTCGTCCTGGCCCGGGAGGCGGGCTACCGCATCCTGGGGCTGTCGGAGCGGGCCCTCACCAACCCCCCGGACCGGGTCGACTCCTTCACCCAGGTGCTCAACGACTTCAAGGCCGCCTACGTGGGCGGGGCCATCCTGATGCCCGAGCGGCCCGTGGTGGCCGACCTGGCCGCCCTGCTGGACCTGCCGGCCTGGGAGCCCCGGCGGGTGTACGGGCTGCTGGAGGCCTACGACGTGACGCCGGAGACGCTGCTGTACCGGTTCAGCGAGCTGGTGCCCCGCCACTTCGGCCTCAAGGTGCACTTCCTGCGCTTCTCCGAGGTCAACGGCGCTTACCGGCTCTACAAGCACCTCAACATGAGCCAGCTCTCCCTTCCCAAGGGGTTCGACCTGAAGGAGCACTACTGCCGCCGGTGGCTGACGGTGCGCCTCATCCGGGAGCTGGCGCGGCGGGGCGAGCCGGGCCCGCTGCTGGGCATCCAGCGCTCCCGGTTCCTGCAGTCCCAGCGGGAGTTCCTCTGCCTCGGCTTCGCCCGCCAGGAGAACCTGCCGCCCTATCTCCGCACCAGCGTCACCCTGGGGCTGCGCGTCGACGACGATCTGCGGGCCCGGGTGCGCTTCGCGTCGGATCCCGCCATCCCCGAGGGGCTGCTCAACGAGACGTGCGAGCGCTGTCCCCTGCCGCCCGATCAGTGCCAGGAGCGTGCGGCGCCCCCCGAGCGCTGGGAGCAGGAACAGGCCGTCGAGGAGCGTAGGAAGGCGCTGGAAGAGCTGATGCGGGACGGGACGGCCTCGGACACGGCGGTGCCCGCCGCCTCGCCCGTGGCAGGGTAGGAGGATGGAGATGGCGTCGTCGGCCGAGCAGGTGCGGCAGTCCGACGAGTTCAAGGAGCTGCTGGAGATCCTGGCCACGGTGGCCGACCTGGAGCGGGCCTCGGCGGTGCTCCACTGGGACCAGGAGACCTACATGCCCCCCGGCGGAGCCGGGGATCGGGCCACGTCCCTGGCCACCCTGGCCCGCCTCGGGCATGAGACCTTCGTGCAGCCCCGGGTGGGGCAGCTGCTCGAGCGCCTGGCGGAGAAGACGGCCGACCTGCCGTACGACTCGTTCGAGGCCAGCCTGGTGCGGGTGACCCAGCGCCTGTACCGGCGGGCCGTCAAGGTGCCGCCCCGCCTGGCCGCCGAGCTGGCCGAGGCGGCCTCCCTGGCCACCGACGCGTGGACCCGGGCCCGGGCGGCCAGCGACTTCCGCGCCTTCGCGCCCCACCTGGAGCGCAACGTGCGCCTGGTGCGGGAGGTGGCCGACTGCATCGGATACGACGAACACCGCTACGACGCCCTGCTGGACGAGTACGAGCCCGGCATGCGCCTCTCCCAGATCCGGCCCCTCTTCGAGCGCCTCAGGGCCGAGCTCGTGCCGCTGGTGCGCGCCATCGTGGAGCGCGCCGGCGCGGTGGACGACGCCATCCTGCACCAGCCCTACGAGGAGTCGGCCCAGTGGGAGCTGTGCCTGGAGGCGCTGCGCGCGATGGGCTTCGACTTCCGGCGGGGCCGCCAGGACCGCTCCCCCCACCCCTTCACCACCAGCTTCGGGCCCGGCGACGTCCGGGTCACCACCCGCATCGACCCCCACGACTTCACCTCGGCCCTCTTCTCCACCATCCACGAGGGAGGCCACGCCCTCTACGAGCAGGGGATGCCCGAGGAGCTGCGGCGCACCCCCCTCTTCAACGGTGCCTCGCTGGGGGTGCACGAGTCCCAGTCGCGGCTGTGGGAGAACGTGGTGGGCCGCTCCCGGGAGTTCTGGCGCTTCTTCCTGCCCAGGGCCCGGGCGCGGTTCCCCCGACAGCTGGGCGGGGCCGATGTGGAGACCATCTACCGCGCGGTCAACCGGTCGATGCCCGGCGAGATCCGCACCGAGGCCGACGAGGTGACGTACAACCTCCACATCTTCCTGCGCCTGGAGCTGGAGGTGGAGCTCCTGGAGGGGCGGCTGGCGGTGGCGGACCTGCCCGAGGCGTGGAACGCGAAGATGGAGGCCTACCTGGGCCTGCGGCCCCGGGACGACGCCCGCGGCGTGCTGCAGGACATCCACTGGGCCCACGCCAGCCTGGGCTACTTCCCCACCTACACCCTGGGCAACATCCTGTCGGTACAGTTCTACGAGCAGGCCTGCCAGGAGCGCCCCGAGATCCCCCAGGCCATCGAGGGCGGCGACCTCTCCCCGCTGCTGTCGTGGCTGCGGGAGAAGATCCACGTGCACGGCGCCAAGCTGACGCCCCAGGAGCTGGTGCAGCGGGTGACGGGCGGGCCCATCCGCATCGAGCCGTACGTGGGCTACCTGCGCCGCAAGTACGGGGAGCTGTACGGGCTGTGAGGCGGCCGGCCCTGCGAGGCGGCCCGGCCCGTCAGCCGCCGGCGTCTTCGGGGAGTGCCTCCAGCAGCCGGCGGTAGACCTCGAAGTCGCCCGGCGAGAAGAGGACGAAGCGCACCTCCCGCAGGCAGAGGTCGCCTGAAGCCGCCCGCTGGCGCAGGAAGTCGGTGACGGCCGCGATGGCCACGGGCGCCGCCTGCTCGATGGGGTAGCCGTAAGCCCCGGTGCTGATGGAGGGGAAGGCGACGCTGGCCAGCCCCCGCTCCACGGCCCGGGCCAGGGAGCTCTGGTAGGCGGAGCGGAGCGTGGCGGCCTCGCCCCGGGTGCCGCGCCGCCAGATGGGCCCCACGGTGTGGATGACGTAGCGGGCCTTGAGCCGGCCCCCCGTGGTGACCACCGCCTGGCCCGGCGGCAGCGGGCCCTGGCGCGCCACGATGGCCCGGCACTCCTCCAGGATCTGGGGTCCGCCGGCCCGGTGGATGGCGCCGTCGACGCCACCCCCGCCCATCAGGCTCGAGTTGGCCGCGTTGACGATGGCGTCGGTCTCCTGCAGGGTGATGTCGCCCTGCACCGCCACGAGCCGGACCCCCGCCACCACCCGCTGCACCCGGCGCGACCCGGCGCCGTCCATGGCCTTTTGCCCCCTCTCGCCATCGAGTATAGTGGAAGGCATGGGGCGAGCTGCGCCAGTCTCCCGGGCAGGCGGCTCCGGCCTGGTGGCGGCCGCGGCGCCCGTGCTGCGGTGGCTGTGGATGCTGGCCGGCATGACGGTGCTGGCCCTGGGCATCCGTCTGCAGGTGCTGGCCGGCCTGGGCCTCGGCCCGTGGGACGTGCTCCACATGGGACTGAGCCTGCGCCTGCCGCTCACCTTCGGCCAGGCCAACCAGCTGGTGGGCCTCGCGGTGGTGGCGGTGGGCTGGGCCCTGGGCGAGCGCCCGCGTCTGGGCACCCTGGCCAACATGGCCTACGTGGGGGCAGCCTACGACCTCATCGCGGCCCGCCTCCCCCTGCCCGCTCCCGCCTCTCCCGCGGCCGCCTGGGCCTACCTGGCGGCCGGCATCGCGGTCATGGCGGCCGGCACGGGGTGGTACCTGAGCGCCGGGCTGGGAGCGGGGCCCCGGGACGGCCTGACCCTGGCCCTGGCCCGGCGGCTGGCGTCCCGCCGGCCGGCTCCGGCAGGCCGTGGGCGCCTGCGCGGCGCGCCCGGGGTGGGCCCCGCCCGGGGCCTGCTGGAGGGCAGCGCGGCCCTCCTGGGCTTCCTGCTGGGCGGCCCCGTGGGTCCCGGGAGCGTCGCGGTGGTGCTGCTCATGGGCCCCGCCATCGCCGCCGGCATCGCCCGCTTCCAGTTCGCCCGCCGCTGGTGGCAGCCCGCCCGGCCGGCGGCGGCCGCCGGGGCGGTGCGGGCCTGGGCGGGCCCGCCGGCGGGTGCGACCGCGGCCGGGGAGGTCGGACGCCGGTGAGGCCGCGCGCCGGGGCCCCGGGACCCCGAGGCGCCGGGGCGGGCCGGGGGTCCTTCTTCGAGGAGAACCTGCGGCGCCTGACGCAGCGGCCGGCGCCCGAGCCCCGCCCTGCCCCCGACCACCAGCGGCACACCATGGAAGCCCGGCTGGCCCGGCTCCTGGAGCGGGCAGGGCTCTCGGGGTTCCGCCGGCGGGCGCACGTGGGCCCCTACGAGGTCGACT
>DATCKV010000052.1:0-4813 GCA_036564285.1 Limnochordales bacterium | reverse complement strand
CATCCAGGCCCAGATCCTGGACCTGATGGCTTCCCTGCAGCAGCGCATGGGCATGGCCATCCTGCTCATCACCCACGACCTGGGCATCGTGGCGCGGCTGGCCGACCGGGTCGTCGTCATGTACGCGGGTCAGGTGGTGGAGGAGGCGCCCGTGGACGACCTGTTCCACGTCACCCGCCATCCTTACAGCCGGGCCCTGCTGCGGGCCCTCCCCAACCCGGAGGCCGAGGGGCGGCGGGAGCTGGAGCCCATCCCCGGGTCGCCCCCGGACCTGTACCAGGAGCCGCCGGGCTGCGCCTTCGCGCCCCGCTGCGCCTACGCCATGGAGGTCTGCACCCGCTTCGAGCCGCCTGCGATGCGGGTCGACGCCCGGCACACCAGCCGCTGCTGGCTGCTGGATCCCCGGGCTGGCCGCTGGGGCCGCCGCTTCCTCGACGAGGTCGCCGCGGCCCAGGAGCGCCCCGTGGAGCCGGCCGTGCCGGAGGTGAGGCGGTGATGGCCGTGCGCGAGGCGGCGAGCCCGTCCCATCGGCCGGCGGCCCCCGCGCCGGACGGCGCCGGCCCCCTGGTGGAGGTGCAGGAGCTGCAGAAGCACTTCGTCATCCGCCGGGGGCTGCGGGTGCGGGCCGTGGAGCGGGTGACCTTCGCCATCGCCCGGGGTGAGACCTTCGCGCTGGTGGGCGAGAGCGGGTCGGGCAAGACCACGGTCGGACGCACCGTCATCGGGCTGTACCGGCCCACGGCCGGCCGGGTGCTCTTCGACGGGCAGGACGTCCACGCCCTGTCGGGCCCCGCCCTGTCCGCCTTCAAGCGGCGGGCTCAGATCATCTTCCAGGACCCCTACGCCTCTCTGGACCCCCGCATGACGGTCGGCGAGATCATCGGCGAGGCCCTCGACACCCACCGCCTGGCCCGGGGCCGGGAGCGTCAGGCCCGCATCGCCGAGCTCCTGAGAGTGGTGGGGCTCTCGCCGGAGCACGCGAGCCGCTACCCCCACGAGTTCAGCGGGGGCCAGCGGCAGCGCATCGGCATCGCCCGGGCCCTGGCCGTGGACCCGGAGTTCGTGGTGGCCGACGAGCCCATCTCGGCCCTGGACGTCTCGATCCAGGCCCAGGTGGTCAACCTGCTGGCGCGCCTGCAGGCCGAGCGGGGGCTGACCTACCTCTTCATCGCCCACGACCTCTCCATGGTGCGCCACGTCAGCGACCGGGTGGGCGTCATGTACCTGGGGCGGCTGGTGGAGGTGGGCCCCACCGCCGCGGTCTACCGCCAGCCCCTGCATCCGTACACCCAGGGCCTCCTCTCGGCCGTGCCCATCCCCGACCCGCGGCGCGAGCGGGGTCGCGCCCGCATCCCCATGGAGGGCGAGATCCCCTCGCCCATCCATCCCCCCTCGGGCTGCCCGTTTCGCACCCGCTGTCCCCACGTCCGCCCGGTCTGCGCCGAGGCGGAGCCCGCGCTCAAGGAAGTGGAGCCGGGCCGCCAGGTGGCCTGCCACCTCTACTGAAGGCGGAGCCCGGCCCGCCGCGCCACGGCGGCAGACCGGGCTCCCCTGCGGGCGGGCCGGAGCCCCCGCCCCGCGCTACTGGATGCCGAACGCCGTCTGGGACTGTCCGGGTCGGATCTCCGACGGATTGTGAGCCGACGTGGCTCCCCGCTGGGCGTCGGGCTCCAGGGGCAGCGACGCGCGGAACGCCTGCTGCGCCGCCCCCGCCACCTGCTGGGCCAGCGTCTGCTCGGCCGCCGCGATCATCCGCCGCACCATGTTGCCGCCGACGGCGCCGCACTCTCGGGCACTGATGTTGCCCCAGTAGCCCGACTTGTACTCGGGATTGATGTTGAGCTCGGAGGCGACCTCGTACTTGAACTTGTCCAGTGCCCCGAGCGCCTGCGTGATGAGCGGCCGGTTGCGCTTCTGGCCTGCGGCCAACCCTGCTCACCTCCCCGGCCCTAGTAGTGGCCGGGGCCGGGCCGCCGGCACGCATGCAAGTTAGGGATCGCCTGCCGCCCGCTGGCGGGCGTGCTGCGAGCCCAGGATGCGCCCCCGCAGCTGGTGGGCCACCCGCTTGCCCGTCACCATGTAGATGACCCGCTCGCCGATGTTGGTGGCATGGTCGGCGATGCGCTCCAGGTAGCGGGCCACGAAGATGAGGTTGATGGCCTGGGTGATGCGCTGCCGGTCGCCCTGTTCGACGTAGCCCATCAGCTCCTCGTACAGGGCGGCGAAGAGCTCGTCGACCGGGTCGTCGGCCCGGCAGACCGACTCCGCCAGCTCCACGTCCCGCTGGACGAAGGCATCCAGGCTCTGGCGCAGCATCTCCTGCGCCATGCGCGCCATGCGGGGGATGTCGATGAGCGGCTTGAAGAGCGGCGCCCCCGCCAGGCGCACCGTCACCTCGGCGATGTTGGTGGCGTAGTCGGCCACCCGTTCCAGGTCCGTGATCAGCTTGAGGACCGTGCCGACGGTGCGCAGGTCGCCGGCCAGGGGCTGCTGCAGGGCCAGGAGGCGGATGCAGCGCTGCTCCAGCTCCACCTCCAGCTGGTCCACCAGGTCATCGTCGTCGATGACCTGGACGGCCATCTGGACGTCGCCATCCCGCAGCGACTGCACGGCCAGCTCCACGGCCCGCTCCACCAGCGAGCCCATGCGCAGGATCTCCTGCTGGAGCTGGGCCAGCTCCTGGTCGAAGGCTCCCCTGGCCACCGCCGCTCGCCTCCAGCCGATCGGTGTCCCCAGTATACGGCCCTACCCGCGACCCTTCAAGGCGCCCGGGGCAGCCAGAAGCGGAAGGTGGTCCCCACCCCCACCTCGCTCTCCACCTCGATGCGCCCGCCGTGCAGCTCGACGATGTGGCGAACGATGGAGAGCCCCAGCCCGGTGCCGCCCAGCTCCCGGGAGCGGGCCCGATCCACCCGGTAGAAGCGCTCGAAGATGCGCCCCAGGTGCTGGCGGGGGATGCCGATGCCGGTGTCGGCCACCTCGACCCGCACCGTGGGCTGCTGCGGCTCGGCCCGGGCCCGCACCGTGATCCGCCCGGAGGGGGTGTACTTGACGGCGTTGTCCAGCAGGTTGATGAAGACCTGGCGCAGCATATCCTCGTCGCCCAGCACGGGCGGCAGGTCGGCGGGGAGGTCCTGCTCCAGGGCCAGGTTCTTCGCGGCCGCCTTGCGGGCGAACATGGCGATGACGGCGCCGGCCAGCTCCGGCAGCGACACCGGGGCCCGGCGCAGCTCCACGTTGCGGGACTCCAGGTGGGAGAGGTCCAGGAGGTCGTTGATGAGGGCCACCAGCCGGTCCGTCTCCCGCGCCATGATCTCCAGGAAGCGGGTGCGGGTGGCGGGATCCTCCGCGGCCCCCTCCTGCAGGGCCTCGATGAAGCCCTTGAGCGCGGTCAGGGGGGTGCGCAGCTCATGGGAGACGTTGGCCACGAAGTCGCTGCGCACCCGCTCGAGCCGCCTCAGCTCGGTGACGTCGCGCACCAGGGCCACGGCGCCCCAGCGCTCGGCGCCCGGGGCGGGTTCGGGCCGGTCCGGGTCGGAGCCGCCTGCGCCCCCGGCCCGCGCGGGCGGGGCCAGGGGCGTGGCCGTCACCTGCAGGATGCGCTCCTCGGGCCCCGGCACCCGGAACTCCCGCATCTGCTGGCGGCCCGTGGCCAGCGTCTCGCCGATGGCCGTGGCCAGGTCGTAGCTGCGGATGGCCTCCATGACGGGGCGGCCCAGCACGTCCGCGGCCGCCCTGCCGAACAGGCGCGACGCCGCCTGGTTGAAGAGGATGACCCGCCCGCCGGCGTCCACCGCGATGCAGCCGTCCACCAGGCTGCCCAGCACGCCCGCCAGCTGGGCCTCCCGCCGGGTCGAGTGCTGGATGGCGGTGGCGATGCGCTCCGAGAGGTCCCGCAGCCGCTGGGCCACGTCGGCCAGCTCGTCAGGCTCGCCCACCAGCACCTGGGTAGGCCGGCCCCGGGCCATCTCGGCCAGCGCGTCGGCGACGGCGCCGATGCCCGCCCGCAGGGTTCGCCACGCCCGCTCGGAGAGGACGGCGGCCGTGCCCAGACCGGCCGCCGCGCCCGCCGCCAGCGTCAGCCGCCACGGCCCCCCTGCCGCCGCCGCGGCCACGGCGGCCGCGGCGGCGGCCACGCCGGCGACCGCCACGTGCGACCCCAGGAGCATGCGACGCCACGACGGGCGCCGGCCCTGGCCCCTACGCAGGGTGCTCCCGCATCCGGTAGCCCACGCCCCGCACCGTCTCGATGTAGCGGGGGTGGGCCGGGTCGTCTTCCAGTTTCTGCCTCAGGCGCACGACGTGGACGTCGACGGTGCGGGTGTCGCCGGCGAAGTCGTACCCCCACACCTTGTCGAGCAGCATCTCCCGGGTCAGCACGATGCCCTTGTTGCTCATCAGCATCCGCAGCAGGTCGTACTCCTTGGGCGTCAGCTCCACGGGCCGCCCCTTCACCCAGACCTGGTGGCGGGCCAGGTCCATCACGATCTCCCCGACCCGCAGCTGGCCGCCGGGCGGCTGCCCCTCGCCCTGCCGGGCGGCCTCGGCCGAGGCCTGCACCCGCCGCAGCACCGCCCGGATGCGGGCCACCAGCTCCCGGGGGCTGAAGGGCTTGGTGACGTAGTCGTCGGCCCCCAGCTCCAGGCCCACCACCTTGTCCACCTCGCTGGCCTTGGCGGTGAGCATGACGATGGGCACCGACGCCTTCTGCCGGATGCGCCGGCACACCTCCAGCCCGTCGAGGCCCGGGAGCATCAGGTCCAGCACCACCAGGTCAGGCCTGGTGCGCTCCACCATCTCCAGGGCCTTCAGC
>DATCKV010000051.1:0-3956 GCA_036564285.1 Limnochordales bacterium | reverse complement strand
GCTCAGAGGTAGGACATGCGCTCGATGTCCTCGGGGTAGCGCGCCCCGAGGACTGTGATCTGGGAGAGCGCGCCCTCGATCGCCTGCAGATCCTCCGGCGTGAGCGCCACGTCGACCGCTCCGATGTTCTCCTCTAGACGCTCCAGCCTCCTGGTACCCGGAATCGGCACGATCCACGGCCTCTGGGCCAGCAGCCAGGCGAGCGCGATCTGCGCGGGGGTCGCTCTCTTCCGTTCCGCGATCTGGCGCAGCAGCGCAACCAGCGCCAGGTTCGCCCTGCGGGCTGCCGGCATGAAGCGGGGAATGCGGTTTCGGATATCCGAGTCGTCAAACTGGGTGTTTTCGTCGATCTTACCGGTGAGGAAGCCTTTGCCCAGCGGGCTGTACGCCACGAAGCCAATCCCGAGTTCTTCGCACGTCGGCAGCACGTCGGCTTCCGGGCGCCGCCACCACAGGGAATACTCATACTGGACCGCCGCCACCGGACAGACCGCGTGCGCGCGCCGGATGGTTCGCGCGGCTGCTTCCGAAAGACCGAAGTGCTTGACCTTGCCTTCCTGGATCAGGTCCTTCACCGCCCCCGCCACGTCCTCGATCGGCACGTTGGGATCGACACGATGCTGGTAGTAGAGGTCGATGGCCTCGACCCTCAGCCGTCTCAGCGAGCCCTCCACAGCCTTCTTGATGTGCTCCGGCCGGCTGTTCAGCCCGACCCGCTCCCCGTTGGGGCCAAACTCAAAGCCGAACTTGGTGGCGATCACGACCTGGCCACGAAAGGGCTCGAGCGCCTCGCCCACCAGCTCCTCGTTGGTGAACGGGCCGTAGGACTCGGCGGTGTCGAAGAAGGCGACGCCGCGCTCGACGGCCGCCCGTATCAGCGCGATCATGTCCTTCCTATCCCCGGGGGGTGGGCCGTAGCTCTGGCTCATGCCCATGCAGCCAAGCCCGATGGCCGAGACTTCCAATCCGCTGCTGCCCAGCTTGCGCTTCTGCATGGTCTTCTCCACCTTTGCCGAAAGATCGCAATCCCCGTCGGCGCGCTCACCTCAACCCGGAGGCGGCGGGCGGCCATGCCGGGGCCGCCCGCCGGGCTCGCCCTCTTCGGCTACTACGTGCCGCGCTTCTGCTGCGCATCAACCGGTCGCTCAAGGGCTTCGATCATGGCGAGGCAGAACTGCGGCAGGTCGTCCGGGCAGCGGCCGGTGATGACGTTGCCGTCGGTGACGACACCCGCGTCCGTGAACCCTCCGCCCGCGTTGATGATGTCGTCCACTACGGCCCGGTAGCAAGTGACCCGTCGGCCGCGCACGATGTCGGTCCCCTTGCGGGCGTCGGTCGAGATGAGCACCTGCGGCCCGTGGCAGATGGCCGCGACCCACTTCCCTGCCCGGTACATGTCGGCAACGAACTGCAGCGTCGTGTCGTCGATGCGCAGGTAGTCCGGTGCAAACCCGCCGGGGATCAGGACGAGGTCGTAGTCGTCCACCTTCAGCTCGTGGATCTCCTTGTGGTGCCAGAGTTTCCCCTCCTCGAGCACCACGAAGGGGATGGTGGATTCAAACCGAGGCCTCCCCCTTCCGGGCGTTCCCTCAGCTCCCATTCTCGGCGCGCGGGAGGCCCCGTTCTATGACGCCTTTCACACAGCGTGCGAGGGCTCACTCAGCACCGGATCCAGCCCCGCGCCCGGCGGCGAGGCGGTTGATCCGGGCCATGACCCACGCCACGTAGCCGGCCGCGGTGGCGAAGGCCGCCCCCGAGCGCGCCTGCCCGTGGGCCGGATCCACCGTCTCCGAGACCAGCCCGCCGTCCATCGGCGCCAGGATCAACAGGCGCTCCGCCTGCCGCCGGATGGCCTGCAGCGCCGGGTCGTCCGCGGCGCCCGCGCTCGACAGCGCCAGCAGGGTGTTGGCCGCCGCCATGGGCCAGGGGTGCGGGGCATGGGCGCAGCCCGCCTCGCCGAACTCCCCCGGGTAGAAGTGGGGGTTGTGGGGCGAGTGCACCCACCGGATGGTGTTGAGCAGCCAGGGGTCGGCGGGCGCCACCAGACCCAGCACCCCCAGCAGCTGGAGGCTCCCGGGCGGGTCGTCGTAGAGGACGTGGCCCCCCTGCCCGTCCACCGCCCAGGCGAACATGGGCCCAAAGGGCCCCTCCACCACGCAGGCGCGCAGGATGGCCTCCCTCAGGGACCGGGCCGCCTCCCGGGCGCGCCGGGCGGCCGAGGAGTCACCCGCCCGTTCGGCCAGCCGACCCGCGGCCATGAGGGCCCGCCAGGCGAGTGCGTTGGAGTAGGTGAGGTACGGGTGCGGCGGAGGGTCGTCGGAGGGGTCCAGGAAGGTCTCGTACAGCGGCCCGGGGCCGCCCAGCCGGCGCAGCCAGTCGGGGAAGGCCAGCAGGGCTTCGCGCACCTCGGGCTCGTGCAGCAGCGACTCGTCGCCCGTGGCGTCCACGTAGCGCTCCAGCGCCACGGGGTAGGCGGCCAGCTGGTCCAGCTCGAAGCCGGGGTAGAGGACCGAGCCGTCCAGGTACTGGGCGTGCATGCCCGGGTGGCGCCAGCCCCGGCGGAAGGCGAAGCGCAGCATCTCCCGGGCCACCTGCGGCTCCACCGTCAGCACGGCCGGCAGCGCCCACAGCAGCGCGTCGCGGGCCCAGTAGGCGGCGCTGACGTAGTAGCGGGGGCTGCGGGAGGTGAGCGCCACCCACTCCTCGGTGTCCAGGGTGCGGCCCGCGGCGAAGAAGCAGGCGAAGAAGCGGTTGCGGTCGATGCGCTCGGCCAGCTCCCCCGGCACCGCCGGGGTGCGCCGCGCCCCGAGCCACGCCAGGGTCTGCTGCAGCAGGGCGCTCCAGCCGCGGCGCCGCAGATCGACGGCCGTGGTGCGGGCCCCGTCCTGCTCCGGGGCGACCGTCACGTAGAGCACCAGGGCGGCGCCGGCCCCCGGGGCCAGGGAGAGCCGGCGGCCCACCCGCCAGCGGACACCTGCCCCGTCTCCATCCTGCGCCGGGCCCTCCAGCAGCTCGGGGGGCTCGTCCCAGCCGACGGCCCACCCCACCAGAGGCCAGCCCGAGACGGCCTCCATGGCCAGGGTGCCCGTCCAGGGATCGGAGCGGCACCGCAGCGCCGCGGCCGTGGGCCGGGACCGGAAGAGGGAGTAGACGACGTGGAGCCAGCGTCCCTCCAGGCCGAAGGCCACCTCGGCCGGCCCGGCCCGGGCGTTGTGCACCTCCTGGCGGCAGACGAAGCCCCGGTGGCCCGGTGGGGCCCAGAGGGTGAGCGAACGCCGGATGCCCTCCCGTTCCCAGGTAAGCACCGGCACCCAGGCCTCCAGCCACCGCACCCGGGCCTCGTCGGCCTCCGGCAGCCTGCTGCCGTCCACCTCCCAGAAGGGCGTCAGGAGGGCCGGCGCGTCGGCGGAGCCCCGCCAGGGATCGGGGGCCGCGGCCAGCCCCAGCGAGCCCCTGGCCTGCATGGAGAGCACCTCCACCGTCCGCACCCGGCCGTCCCGGGCGTCGATGGCCGGCAGCACGACCCACTCGTTGCCCGTGCACAGCACCGGCGCCGCCTCCTCCAGCGCCGGCGCCGGGGTCACGACGGGCGACCGCCCCGGCGACGCCGCCTCCGTCATGCCGCCATCCCGCCCCTCCCGCCCGTGCCGGCCGGCGGCGGGCTCAGCCGTCGGGCCGCGCCTCGACGCGCAGCACGCCGCGCCCCACCCGCCGCACGGCGCCCTGGGCCTCCAGCCGGGCCAGGGCCCGGTTGACCGACTCCCGGGTGACGCCCAGCAACGCGGCCAGCTCCTGCTGGGTGACGCGGATCTGGGGGCTGCCCGCCTTCCGGGCCAGCCGCTGCAGCAGCCCGCCCAGCTGTTCCTCCACCCGCCCGGTGCTCTCCTCCAGCTGGCGATCGGCCTCGGCCAAGCGGCGCACCAGGAGCTCCACCAGGCGCAGCGCGGCGCGTCCGT
>DATCKV010000050.1:0-2804 GCA_036564285.1 Limnochordales bacterium | reverse complement strand
GAAGGGGCCCTGCTGCCCTTCGGCCAGGCCAAGGGGTCGGCCATCGCCCTCATCATCGACCTGGTGTGCGGTCCCCTGGCGGGGGCCCTGACGGGCCCGTTCATCGCGGCGCTCTACACGGACCTGGATCGACCCCAGCGGTTGGGCCACTTCTTCATGGCCATCGACGTGGCGGCCTTCGCCGACCCGGCGGAGTTCCGGCGCAGGGTGGACGAGAGCATCCGGGCCATCCGGTCGCTACCGCCGGCGCAGGGATTCGAGCGGGTCTACCTGCCCGGCGAGCCTGAATGGCTCAACGAACAGCACAACCGTCAGCACGGCCTCCTGCTGGAGCCGGCCACCTTGCGTCAGCTGGCGGAGCTGGAGGCCTCTCTGGGGCTGGGCGGCTGAGCTCGCCGGCCGACGCTGCTCACGCCGGCTCGACGCCTGGCTCCTCGACGATGACGGCCGGGGCGTCGGCGTCGACGGTCACCACAGCCCCCAGGGGGAGGGTGAGGCGGCCGGGGCCGTGGCCGGCGGCCAGGCCGTAGACTGCCGGTTTGCCCAGCGGCACCAGCAGGTCGGCCACCACTTCGTCCAGGCTCAGGGTGGGCCGCCCGCCGTCCGGAGGCTCACAGCGCACCCACTCGGCGATGACGAAGCCGGCGGCCGCCTGCAGCTTGCCCGCCAGCATCAGGTGGGTCAGCATGCGGTCGATGCGGTAAGGCGGCTCGTCGACGTCCTCGATGAGCAGGATGCGGCCGACGGTGTCGACCTCGTAAGGCGTGCCCAGGGTCGCCACGAGAAGCGACAGGTTGCCGCCCACCAAGGGGCCCCGCGCCCTTCCGGGCACGACGCACCGCAGCGGGTGCTCCTGCCAGGGAGCCTGCGCCGGCAGCCGGCCCAGGGGTTCGGGACGAGTGATGGCCCGCAGCAGCCACTCCCAGGTGAACTCATCCGCCTGCGCCTCGGCTTCGGATCGGGGCAGCCGGGCCAGGTCCCGGCCCATCGCGCCGTGAAAGGTGACGAAGCCCGCCCGGCGGCCGATAGCGGCGTGCAGCGCGGTGATGTCGCTGTAACCTACGAAGACCTTGGGGTGCCGGGCGATCTCGCCGAAGTCGAGCCGAGGCAGCAGCCGCTGCGAGCCGTAGCCGCCCCCAAGGCAGATGATGCCGCCGACGGAGGGGTCGGCGAAAGCCGCCATCAGGTCCGCCGCCCGCTCGTCGTCGCGCCCGGCCAGGTAGCCCCTGGCCGCGAGGGCGTGGCGGCCGACCACGGCGTGCAGGCCGGCCGACTCCAGGCGCTGGCGGGCACGCCCCACCACGGCCTCGGCCGTCTCCTCGCCGCGGCCGAGCGGCGAGGCCGGCGCCACCAGCGCGACGGTGTCGCCGGGGCGCAGCGCCCTGGGACGCCGCATGGCCTCAGACCGTCGCGGCGCCGCCGGCCCCCTCGTCGTACCACCGCAGGCGGCGGGCCGCGACGGTGACCATGGTCAGGGCCTCTCCCCGCAGCGAGTCGGCATAGCGCTGCCCGTCGGGCTCGCCCAGGTACCGTACGGCCAGGCGCCGCAGCAGCCGGTGCGGGGCGCTGTCGGGGTCCCGGGCGGTCTCCAGGCTGGCCGGCCCCTCGGCCGTCACGTACCGGTACGGGGGCTCGTGGGCGGCGATGCACAGGGTCGCCCAGGCGCCCCGGGCGGCCAGCAGGTTGCGCACCTTGACGCTGTCGGGGTCCGTGCAGATGCGGAAGACGCCCCCTCCCTCGCCCGGCTCGTACTCGAACCAGACCGGCACCGCATGGGGCGTGCCGTCCGGACGGGTCGTGACGAAGACCGCCACGTACCGCTCCCGCAAGAAGGCCTGCGCTGCCGGCTCCAGCTTCACCGCTCCCGCCTCCCCCGCATCTCCGTCATCACCGCCGGGCCGTCCCCCCGAGCCGGCTCGGGCTCGCCCGAGGGGGGAGGCAGGTCACGGCGGGTGGGGCCCCACGACCCAGAAGGCCGTCCACGCTGCCGCCCAGCCCGTGCCGGCCGGCCGCAACATGCTCTCGATCCGGTCCTTGACGGTAGGGGGATCGTTGCCCAGTTCGAGGAAGGGGGCGAGGGCGAAGGCGGAGGGCGGCGCCAGCTCCGACAGGGGCCGCACGGTGGCGATGATCTGCAGGTACTCGGCTCCCGGCGGCCCCGAAACGACGAAGCGGTAACCGCGGCGCGGGAGCGCGTGGGTGCCGGGGCGCATGAAGTTGTCCATCTCGTAGCGGTTGGGGAAGATGAGCTGCACCTGGCCGGCCGTGTCCAGGTCGCAGATGTACACGTAGGCAGGCGCGCTGACGTAGAAGCGGATGCTCACCCGGTCGCCCGGCCGGTAGCGCCCCCGGTCGGTCCAGATACTGGTGCGCAGGTCCGCCGGGTCCGGCCGCACGATGATGGCGTCGGGCCGGAAGGGCGGGCCGCCCGGCGGCTCCCCGCCGCCGGCAGCTGCCACCCCGAGCGGCATCCCCGCGGCCGCCAGCAAGAGCAGCAGCGTGCTGACCGGCGTGGATCCAGGGATGTGCCGGGCACGGCGCATGCGCAGCCCTCCTGTCTCGGCCCGCCGCCCTCCTTCGAGGCGGAGCCGGCGCACCCTTTCGCTACCCGGACGCTCCGAGCGCGCACCCCGCTCCGTGCGCCCCGCCTATGCCTGCCCCTGCGCCGTTCCCGAGGCGCCGGCCACGATGTGCTTCGCCGCGATGTAGGCGAAGGTCATGGCGGCTCCCAGCGTAGAGCCGGGGCCCGGGTAGGTGCGTCCCATCACCGAGGCCGAGCAGTTGCCGCAGGCGTACAGGCCCGG
>DATCKV010000049.1:0-4079 GCA_036564285.1 Limnochordales bacterium | reverse complement strand
CCCAGGAGAGAGGCGCCTGCACCCCGAAGGCCGCCGCTCCCAGCCGCTGGGCTGCCTCGCAGACCAGGGCCCCCAGCGCCCCCACGGCCGCGCTCACCCCGGACCGCTCGGCGGGCAGCCGGGCGGCGGCCGCGTCAGCCGCCAGCACGGCCAGGGCCCGGGCGGCGCCGCCCAGCCCGATGAGCACGCCGCCGGCCAGGTCCACCACCAGCCCTGCCCCCACCGCCACCCCCAGCGCCTCCCGCCGCCGGCCTGCCATGGCCAGCGCGAGGGAGACCGCCAGCACCGAGTCGGGGATGACCCCGAAGGGCGCCACCACCGGCCAGACCAGCAGATCCGCCAGGAGCGCGGCGGCCACGGCCCCGCCCGCCACCCACCGCAGGCGCGCCCCGCCCGCCGGCCCGACCCCCGGGAGCTCGGCCCCCATCTCACCGCCTGCCCCCCGCCGGTGCGGCCCGCTGGGGCACCACCACGTAGACGTAGAAGAGGCGGTCCACGTCGGCGCCAGGCGCCAGCCACCCCTCCCGCCCCAGGCCGGCCTGGCCGGGCCGCACCTCCCGCAGCACCCCCAGCCGCACCCCTCGGGGGTAGACGCCGCCCAGGCCCGACGCCACCACCTCGTCGCCGGGCTCGAAGGAGGCCCCGGGCGCCAGGGCCCGGACGTGCAGCAGGGCCCCGGCGCCCGTGCCCTCCACCAGCACCAGGTCCGACGTGCGCACCACGATGCCGCCTGCCGCGCTGCGCACGTCGGTGAGCAGGGCCACCACCGCGGTGTGCGCGGTGGCGCTCAGCACCTGCCCCACCACGCCCCCGGGGGCGACCACGGCCATCCCCTGCTCCACGCCGTCCTCCAGGCCGCGGTTGATGACGATCTGGCTGTACCACCGGGAGGGGTCCCGCTGGATGATGTCAGCGGCCACCAAGCGCATGCCGGGCAGCTCCGGGAGCCCCACCTGGCGGCGGAGCTCGCGGTTTTCCGCCGCTACGCCCGACAGCATGGACAGCTCCAGGGTCAGACGCTCGTTCTGGGCCAGCAGCTCCTCGTAGCTGCGGCGAAGGGTGGCCAGCTCCCGCAGGTTGTCGACGGCCTCCTGCAGCCGCCGCTCCAGATGGGCCACGGCCGTCTGGCCCGGGGCCAGCAGGTCCGCCAGCCAGCGCTCGGGCGCGCTGCGTTCAGGGCGGGGATGGGCGCTCAGGAAGGCCGCGGTGACCAGGGCGACGGTGCCCACCGCGGCCAGGCCCGGCGCCAGCCGCCGGGGAACGCTCGCCTCGGGCCGGGGCTGCCCCTTCCCCCTGGCACGCATCGCCCCTCGGTCCCCTCACGGTGCCGTCCCTCCCGGCCGACCCGGCCGGCTCACATCCGACGCGGGTTGAGGAGAACCCGGTTCATCCGGTCGAAGTGCTCCAGCGCCATGCCGGCGCCGGTCACCACCGCCGTCATCGGATCGTCGGCCACGTGCACCGGCATGTGGGTGGCCTCGGCCATGAGCCGGTCCAGCCCCTTCAGGAGCGCCCCACCGCCCGCCAGCACCAGTCCCCGGTCCACGATGTCCGCGGCCAGCTCGGGCGGCGTGCGCTCCAGGGTGACCCGCACGGCCTCCACGATGGCGGCCACCGTCTCGCTCAACGCCTCCCGGATCTCCTTGCCCGTCAGCGTCAGGGTGCGGGGAAGCCCCGTCACCAGGTCCCGCCCCCGTACGTCGAAGGTCTGATCGTCCACCACAGGGTAGGCGGATCCGATGGCCTTCTTCACCTCCTCGGCGGTGCGCTCGCCGATGAGGAGGTTGTAGGTGCGGCGGACGTACTGCACGATGGCCTCGTCCATCTCGTCGCCCGCCACACGGATGGAGCGCTGAGCCACGATGCCGCCCAGGGAGATGACGGCCACCTCGGTGGTGCCGCCGCCGATGTCCACCACCATGCTGCCGGTGGGCTCCTGCACGGGCAGCCCGACCCCGATGGCCGCCGCCATGGGCTCCTCGATGAGACGGGCGTCCCGGGCCCCCGCGGACAGGGCCGCGTCCACCACGGCCCGCCGCTCCACCTCCGTCACCCCCGACGGCACCGAGACCACCACCCGGGGGCGGCCCATCCACCGCCCGCCCGCCGCCTTCTCCATGAAGTACCGCAGCATCCGCTCGGTGACCTCGAAGTTGGCGATGACGCCGTCGTGCATGGGGCGAACCGCCACGATGTTGCCGGGCGTACGCCCCACCATCTGCTTGGCTTCGTCGCCGACGGCCAGGATCTCCCCGGTCTCCCGGTCCATGGCCACCACCGAGGGCTCCTGCAGCACCACGCCCCGTCCCTTGACGTAGACCAGGGTGTTGGCCGTCCCGAGGTCGATCCCCATGTCCCGCGCGAACCACAAAGGCATGACCCCGTTCACCCGTTCCCTTCCGGCCCCGCCAGGTGGCACGCCGTCCTCAGCGGGCGGTCTGCGCCGCCGGCGCCGGCAGCAGCCCCATCTCCCGCAGGCTGGCGTAGCGGCCGTGACCGATGATGACGTGGTCCAGCACCTCGATGCCCAGCACCTCGCCGGCCGCCGCCAGACGCCGGGTCAGCTGCACGTCCTCCGGGCTGGGCTGGGGGTCGCCGCTGGGATGGTTGTGCACCAGCACCACG
Organism: Limnochordales bacterium; assembly: GCA_036564285.1. Classification (GTDB taxonomy): domain Bacteria; phylum Bacillota; class Limnochordia; order Limnochordales; family Geochordaceae; genus Geochorda. The sequence goes on along the minus strand of DATCKV010000049.1, from coordinate 1,454 downwards.
CAGGCCGCCGAGTGCCGCACGGCGGCCTTGAAGACCTCCCGGGGGTGGGCCGGCACCTGCGTCAGGTGGCCCACCGCCACGGCACAGCGTCGGATGAGGCGGTGTCGGGCGTCCAGGAGCAGCACCACGAACTGCTCCCGGTCCTGCCCGCCCAGCTCCACCGCCAACAGGTCGTAGACCTCCGCGGGCGTGCGCACCACGGGCCTGGGCCCGGGCCCCGCCCGCACCAGGCGGCGCGCCAGCTCCACCGCGGCCAGCAGCTGCGCCGCCTTGGCCGTGCCCACGCCCGGCACCGCCGTGAGCGCGGACAGCTCCGCCGCGGCCAGCCCCGGCAGCCCGCCCAGGGCCAGCAGCAGCTCCTCAGCCAGGGCCACGGCCGGCCGCCCCCGGCGCCCCGTGCCCAGCAGCACCGCCAGGAGCTCCGCGTCGGACAGCCCCGCCGCGTCGCCAGAGGCCAGGCGCTCCCGGGGACGCATCCAGACCGGGCGCTGGCGCATCGTCACCACAGCCGCACGCCGAACCCCTCCAGCATCCGGGAAAGGCGCGCCAGCGGCAGCCCCACCACGTTGTAGTAGCAGCCCTCCACGCGCTGCACGAAGACGGCCCCGACCCCCTGCACGGCGTACCCGCCCGCCTTGTCCATGCCCTCTCCCAGCTGCACGTACCGCTCCACCTCGTCGGCCGACAGCGGCCGGAAGGTGACGTCGGTGCGCTCGCAGGCCACCTCGGAGCGCCCCGAGGCCAGGTGCACCACGGCCACCCCGGTCCAGACCTGGTGGGTGCGGCCCGACAGGCGCGCGAGCATCTGCCGGGCCTCGGCGGCGTCCCGGGGCTTGCCCAGGATCTCGCCGTCCAGCACCACCACGGTGTCGGCCCCGATGACCACGTCCTGCGGCCGGCGCGCGGCCACGTCGCGGGCCTTGGCCTCGGCCAGGCGCATGACCAGCCGGTCCGGAGCCTGGGTGTCGGCCAGGGCCTCCTCGTCCACGGCGGGGGTTTCGAGCTCGAAGCGGGCCCCCAGCATCGCCAGGAGTCGGCGGCGCCGGGGCGACGTCGAGGCGAGCACCAGGGCCAAGGGAGCGCTACCTCCCCCGCAGCAGCCACGCCGCGACGATGAGCCCGACGGCGGTCCCGAGGTTGACCTTCAGCTGGAAGTTGAGGCCGAAGGTGATGACGCCCGCCAGGGAGACCTCGTCCATGCGCACGCCCAGGCGCGCGGCGTTGCCCAGGATGGGGATGAAGTCGGCCAGCGCCTCCGAGATGCCGCTTCCGATGACGGCGCCGGTCGCCAGTATGAGAACCACCACGCTGAAGCGCAGGCCGCGCGAGTAAGGACGAATCACCTGGCGCACCTTTTCAGCCCTCTCGCCGCGAAAGCCGCAGCCCCGCCCACCCTTTCGTCGGTTCGTGCCGGATATTCTCGGATGGCGGGGGGGATCCTGCCCGGCGCAGGC
>DATCKV010000048.1:0-6202 GCA_036564285.1 Limnochordales bacterium | reverse complement strand
GCCCCTGCACCAGGAAGGACTGGGCCACAAAGGCGATGATGACCACCGCCAGGACGGCGGCCAGCCCCACCGCCTCCGCCAGCTCCAGCAGGGCCTCCCGCTGGGACTGCGACACCGGTCGCCGCTCCGTCTCCCGACCGGCTCAGTCTCGCCGCTCCGCCACCCGGGCCCGCCTGCCGACGCGGGCCCGCAGGTAGTACAGCTTGGCCCGGCGCACCCGGCCCCGGCGCACCACTTCGATCTGCTCGATGGCCGGCGAGTGCAGGGGGAAGATCCGCTCGACCCCGACGCCCGAGGAGACCTTGCGCACCGTGAAGGTCTCCCGCGTGCCCCCGTGGTCCCGGGCGATGACGGTGCCCTCGAAGACCTGAACCCGCTCCCGGTCGCCCTCCTTCACCTTGACGTGCACCCGCACCGTGTCCCCGGGAGCGAAGTCGGGGATGTCCGTGCGAAGGAAGGGCGCCTCCACCGCATGTCGCCAGTCCACGTCGGTTCCGTCCCTCCAGGGCGACTGAGCCGCCCGGCATTGTAACACGGGGCCGCGCGCCCGCTCAAGAGAAGGCGTGGCCCTGGGCTTCGAGCATCGCTCGCTCCTCGTCGTCGGGCGGCACGTGCTGCAGCAGATCCGGCCGCCGCTCCAGGGTCAAGCGCAGCGACGCCATGCGGCGCCACCGCGCGATGGCCCCGTGATCCCCGCTCAGCAGCACGTCGGGCACCGCCATGCCGCGGAAGAGCCGGGGACGGGTGTACTGGGGGAACTCCAGCCGCCCCCGGGTCAGCGCCGACGCCGGCTCGAACGACTCGTCACCGGCCGAGGACGGGTCACCCAGCGCACCGGGCAGCAGCCGCACCACCGCATCGATGACCGCCACCGCGGCCGGCTCACCCCCGCTGAGGACGTAGTCGCCGATGGAGATCTCCTCCGCGCCCAGCAGGGGCCCGACCCGGGCGTCGATGCCCTCGTAGCGGCCGCAGACCAGCACCATGCCGCCGGGGTGGGACGCCAGCCGGCGCGCGGTCTCCTGCCGGAACAGCCGCCCGCTGGCCGCCATGATCAGCACCGCTGGCGCCGGCCCCTGCCCGCGCGCGTCGATGGCGTGCTCGGCCGCGGCCACCACGGGCGGAGCCATGAGCACCATGCCGCTGCCGCTGCCGAACGGGGCGTCGTCCACCTTTCGGTGGGGATCGCGGGAGAACTCCCGCAGATCCCACAGCCGCAGGCGCACCAGCCCCCGCCGCCGGGCCCGGCCCACCACCCCGTCGGCCAGCGCCCGCTCCACGGTCTCGGGCGAGAGGGTCACCACGTCGATGGGGTACACGCCCCGGGCTCCCTACTCCGGCACCAGGCCCTCGGGCAGCCGCACCAGCACCCGCCCCCCCTGCCGGTCCACCCGCTCCACCATGGCCCGCACCGCCGGGATGAGGACGGGGGCCCTACGGCCCGGCCGGCGTACCTCCCAGACGTCGTGGGCCCGGCCCTGCAGCACGCCGCTGACCCGGCCCAGGTAGCGCCCGTCGGCGGTCCAGACCTCCATGCCCATCAGCTCGAACAGGTAGAAGCGCCCCTCCGGCAGGGGCCGGGCCTGCTCCCGGGGGATCTCCACCAGCGCGCCCCGCAGGCCGGCCGCCTGGTCCCGGTCCGTGACCCCCTCGAAGGCGACGATGCAGCGGCCCCCTGGCCCGCGCCGGGCCGAGACCACCGCGGCGGGGCGAGATCGGCCTCCCTGGCGCAGCCAGCAGGCCCGCACCGACGCCAGCCGGTCCGGGTCGTCGCTGAGCACCTCCACCTGCACCTCGCCCCGCACCCCGTGCGGGGCCAGCACCCGCGCCACCGCGATCCGGTCCCCGCCGCTGGCCGCCACGGCCGGGATCAACCGCCCGCTCAATCCAGGATCTCCACGTGCACCGTCTTGCCCTCTTTGAGCGCTGCCGCCTTGGCCACGGTCCGGATGGCCTGGGCGATGCGGCCCTGCTTGCCGATCACCTTGCCCATGTCCTCGGGGGCGACTTTCAGCTCCAGGATGATGGAGCGCTCCCCCTCCACCTGCCGGACCTGCACCTGCTCCGGGTGATCCACCAGCGCGCGGGCGATGTACTCGACGAGATCCTTCACCTTCACCCTCCTCTTACGCCTCCGTCACGGTCGAGGCGGGCTCCCGGTCGACCTGAGACTCTCCGGCCTGCCCGGCGCCAGGGGCGGCCCTGCCCGACTGCCGCCGCTGCTGCCACATCTCCCAGACGCCGCTGCGCTCCAGGATCTGGCGGACCGAGTCCGACGGCTGAGCTCCCTTGCTCAGCCAGTCCAGGGTGCGCTCGGCGTCCACCTTGACGGCCGGAGGATCCCGGAGGGGATCGTAGTAGCCCAGCTGCTCGATGTAGCGCCCATCCCGGGCCGCCCGGGCATCGGCCACCACGATGCGGTAAAACGGCTGCTTCTTGGCCCCCATCCGCTTCAGGCGAATCCTGACTGCCAACGCAGCATCGGCCTCCTTCTCGTCTGAGTCGTGCGGGCGCGGCCCGCTCAGAGGCTCCCCCGCAGCCACCCCGGCCGGGGGCCCTGCCCCCGGGCCAGCTGGCGCAGCATGCGTCGGGCCTCCTCATACTGCTTCAAGAGCCGGTTGACGTCCTGCACCGTCGTGCCGCTGCCGGCCGCGATGCGGCGCCTGCGGCTCCCGTCGATGATGGAGGGCTGGCGGCGCTCCTCGGGCGTCATGGACTGGATGATAGCCTCGATGCGGACCAGCTCCCGCTCGTCGACCCGCAGCCCGGCCGGGAGGCGGCCGCCCACGCCCGGCAGCATGGCCAGGATCTGATCCAGCGGCCCCATGCGGCGCACCTGGCGCAGCTGCTCCAGGAAGTCGTCGAGCCCGAAGCTGTCCTCCCGCAGGCGCCGCACCATCTCCCGGGCCTTCTCCGCCTCCATCGCCTGTTCGGCCCGTTCGATGAGGGTCAGCACGTCGCCCATGCCCAGGATGCGGCCCGCCATGCGCTCGGGGTGGAAGGGCTCCAGGGCCTCCAGGCGCTCCCCGGTGCCGGCGAAGAGGATGGGCGCGCCCGTCACCTCCCGCACCGACAGCGCAGCTCCACCGCGGGCGTCGCCGTCCAGCTTGGTGAGCACGATGCCGTCGACGCGCATGCGCGAGGCGAAGGCCTGGGCCACGTTGATGGCGTCCTGCCCCGTCATGGCGTCGACCACCAGCAGCACCTGGCGCGCCTGGGCCGCCTCGACGATGCGGGCCGCCTCCTCCATCAGGGCGTCGTCCACGTGCTGGCGGCCCGCGGTGTCGACGATGACCACCTCGTGCCCCGCCCGGCGGGCGTGCGCGACGGCTGCGCCCGCCACGTCGGGCGGCGAGGCGGGCGGCGGCATGGCGAAGAAGTCGACGCCGGCCTGCTCCGCCAGCACCCGCAGCTGCTCCACGGCGGCCGGGCGCCGCAGGTCGCAGGCCGCCACCAGCACCCGCCGCCCCTGCCGGCGCAGCAGGTAGCCCAGCTTGGCCACCACCGTGGTCTTGCCGGAGCCCTGCAGCCCCACCGCCACCAAGGGCACGGGCCAGGGCGGATCCAGGCGGAGGGGCTGGGTGCGCTCGCCCAGCAGCCGGGTCAGCTCGTCCCGGACGATGCGCACCACCTGGTGGGCCGGAGCCAGGCCCTCCAGCACCTCGGCTCCGGTGGCTCGCGCCCGCACCCGTTCCGTGAAGCGCTTGACCACCTGGTAGTGGACGTCGGCCTCCAGCAGCGCCAGCCGCACCTCGCGGAGCGCCTCCTCCACGTCGCGCTCCGTGAGGCGCCCCCGGCCCGACAGCCGGCGGAAGATCTGCCCCAGCCTCTCCGTCAGCGCCTCGAACACCCCGGGCCCCGCCCCTCTCCTACAGCTCCCGGCGCAGAGCCGCCAGCGCCCGCCGGATGGCCCGGGCCGCCTGCACCATCTCCGGCGGGCTCCCGGCGGAGCGGGCCGCCTCCGCCAGCCTCCGGGACTGTTCGAGCGCCTGCTCCACGATGGCCCGCTGGCGGCGGTAGCGGGAGGCCAACCCCAGCCGGCGCTCCGCCTCCTCCAGGGTGCGGGCGCTGCGCTGCAGCACGTCGTGCACCGCCTGCCGGCTCACCTGCTCCTCGGCGGCGATCTCGGCCAGGGAGAGGTCCCGGTGGTAGCGCAGCTCGAACAGCCGCCGGGCCTTGGGGGTCAGCAGGGCGCCGTAGATGTCGTACAGCAGCGCCAGGCGCGCCGGCCCCGTGCCGTCGCCCTGCGGCGGCCCTGCCCGCCTCGGCGAACCGCTCGCCCGGATCCGCAACGCGCACCGCCCCGCAAGACGCGTTAAGGGTATCTCCTTTACACCCCCGAGTATACGCCGCGCTCACCCCCCGCCGTCAACGGCAGCCGCCCGGGCCCGCCGCCGGCGGGGGCAGGGGGCTCAGGGGCCCACGCCCAGCAGGGCCCGGGCGAAGGCCTCTGCGTCGAAGGGGCGCAGGTCCTCCGGATCCTCCCCGACGCCCACCAGCTTGAGGGGCAGGCCCAGCTGCTCGGCGATGGCCAGCGCGATGCCGCCCCGGGCCGTCCCGTCCAGCTTGGTCAGCACCAGCCCCGTCACCGGCACCGCCTCGGTGAAGAGGCGAGCCTGGGCCAGCCCGTTCTGGCCGGTGGTGGCGTCCAGCACCAGCAGCACCTCGTCCAGGGGCCGCTCCAGGGCCCTGACGGCGACCCGGTGCACCTTGGCCAGCTCGGCCATCAGCTGGCTCTTGTTGTGCAGGCGCCCGGCGGTGTCGACGATGACCGCGTCGGCACCCCGGGCCACCGCCGCCCGGATCCCGTCGAAGGCCACCGACGCGGGGTCCTGCCCGGGAGCGCCCCGCACCAGGTCGGCGCCGGCCCGCTCCGCCCAGATGGCCAGCTGCTCCTGGGCCGCGGCCCGGAACGTGTCGGCCGCCACCAGCAGCACCCGCCGGCCCTCCTGCCGAAGCTGCCAGGCCAGCTTGCCGGCGGTGGTGGTCTTGCCCGTGCCGTTGACGCCCACCACCAGCGCGGCGGCCGGACGGAGGCCGTCGCGGTCCGGCCGCTGCCAGGCCAGGGGCGCCTGGTGCGGCCGCAGCCGGTCGGCCACCAGCGCCGCCAGCGCCCGGCGCAGGGCGTCCGGGTCGGGCTGGGACGGCGCCGCCCGGCGCAGGGCCTCCACCAGCGCGGCGGCCACGGTCGGGCCCGTGTCCGCGGCGACGAGGGCCTCCTCCAGCGCCTCGTACAGCGCCGGCGACGAGCCGTGGCGGCGCACCAGGTTCTCGATGGAGCCCACCAGGCTCTCCCGGGTGCGCCGCACCCCCTGCACCAGCCGCTCCCACAGCGCCATCACCGCTCCGCCCCCAGCCGCTCGGCCGGCTGCACCTCGGCGCCAAAGACCCGGGGCACGTCGCCCATCCGCAGCACCAGCAGCCGGGAGACGCCCTGCTCGTCCACGGTGACGCCGAAGAGGGAGGTGGCGGCCTCCATGGTGCGCTGCCGGTGGGTGATGAACAGGATCTGCCGATCCTGCGCCAGCTCCTGTACGACCCCCACCAGCCGCTCCAGGTTGGGCTCGTCCAGCGCGGCGTCCAGCTCGTCCAGCACGCAGACGGGCGACGGGCGCACCCGCTGCAGCGCGAAGATGAAGGCCGCGAAGACCAGGGCCCGCTCGCCCCCCGACAGGGCCACGGCGGGCTGGGGCCGCTTGGCGGGCAGGTGCACCTCCATCTCCACCCGGCCGCCCTCCACGCTGCCGTCCAGGCGCAGCTGCCCCTGGCCCCCACCGAACAGCCTGCGGATCATGCCGTCGAACTCCCGAGAGGCCGCCTCCAGCGTCTGCCGGAAGCGGGCGGCGGCCACCTCCTCCAGGGCCAGCTGCCACGCCTCCAGGGCCCGCCGCGCGGCCACCAGGTCCGCGTGGGCCGTGCGGGCCGCCTCGAACTCCCGCAGCGCCTGCTCGTACGCCTCGATGGCCTGCATGTCCACCGAGCCGATGCGCTCCAGCTCCGCCTCGATCTCGTGGCGGCGCCGCTCCAGCTGGGCCCGGGAGGCGCCCTCCACCTCGGGGGGGCCCGGCGGCAGCGCGTCGGGGTCCTCCGCCGGCGCGCCCGCCAGCTCCGCCAGCCGCTCGCGGGCCTGCTGCCAGCGGTCCCGGGCCGTCTGGTGGGCCCGCTCGGCCCGCATCCAGGCCGACGTGTGCAGCTCGACGGT
>DATCKV010000047.1:0-6619 GCA_036564285.1 Limnochordales bacterium | reverse complement strand
TGCTGGTCTACCGGGGGGGCCGGGCCTGGGGCCTGTTCGTGCACAACACCCACCGCTCCCTCTTCGACCTGGGCGCCTCGGAGCCCGAGCGCCTGGAGGTGGGCGTGGAGGGCGGCGTGCTGGACTGCTTCGTCATGGCCGGGCCCTCCCTGGAGCAGGTGGTGCAGCGCTACACCCAGCTGACAGGCCGGATGCCGCTGCCGCCCCGGTGGGCCCTGGGCTTCCACCAGAGCCGCTGGGGCTACGAGCGCGCCGACGACGTGCGCCAGGTCGCGGCCGAGCTGCGCCGTCGCGCCATCCCCTGCGACGCCATCTACCTGGATATCGACTACATGGACGGCTACCGGGTCTTCACCTGGCATCCGGAGCGCTTCCCGGACCCGGCAGCCCTGATGGCCTGGCTGCGGGAGCAGGGGCTGCGGGCCGTCACCATCGTGGATCCGGGGGTCAAGATCGATCCCGAGTATCCCGTCTACCGGGAAGGGCTCCGGGAGGGCTTCTTCCTCCGGCGGCCCGACGGGCGCCCGTTCGAGGGGGCGGTCTGGCCCGGGCCCGCGGTCTGGCCCGACTTCAACCGGGCGGAGGTGCGGCGGTGGTGGGCCGGGTGGCACCGGGTGCTGCTGGAGGCGGGCGTGGCGGGCATCTGGAACGACATGAACGAGCCCGCCAACTTCCGCCCGCCTCTGCCGACGGGCACCCTGGACCCCGACGTGGTGCACGGGCCCGACCAGGAGCGCCCGCCCCAGGAGCGGCGCGCCATGACCCATGCCGAAGCCCACAACGTCTACGGCCTGCTGATGAGCCAGGCCGCCTTCGAGGCCCAGCTGACCCTGAGGCCCGGGCAGCGCCCCTTCGTGCTGAGCCGGGCCGGCTTCGCCGGCATCCAGCGGTACGCGGCGGTCTGGACCGGCGACAACTCCAGCTGGTGGGAGCACCTGGCCATGATGGTGCCCCAGCTGCTCAACCTGGGGCTGTCGGGGGTGGCCTTCTCGGGGGTCGACGTCGGCGGCTACGGCAGCGACGCGACGGGCGAGCTGGTGGCCCGGTGGACCCAGGCGGCGGCCTTCACGCCCTTCTTCCGCAACCACTCCGCTCGGGATACCCGGCCCCAGGAGGTGTGGCGCTTCGGGGAGGCCGTGGAGTCCATCTGCCGCCGCTTCATCCAGTGGCGCTACCGGCTGATGCCCTACCTCTACACCCTCTTCTGGGAGGCGGCCTCCCTGGGCACGCCGGTGATGCGGCCGCTGTTCTGGCATCACCCGGGCGACGCGGCCGCGGAGCGCCTGCAGGATGAGTGGCTGTTGGGGCCGCACCTGCTGGCGGCGCCCGTGACCGCCCCGGGGCAGCGGGAGCGCCTGGTCTACGTGCCTGAGGGCGAGTGGGTGCACCTCTGGCAGCCGCTGCGGCTGCAGGGGCCGGCCCGGGCGCCGGTGGAGGCGCCCCTGGAGGAGATCCCGGTCTTCGTGCGGGCGGGCGTGCCCATCCCCCTGGGGCCCACGGCCCTGCACACCGGCGAGCTGGCCGCCGACGGCCGCATCAGCCTCTGGATCGCGGCGCCCTCCTCCGTGGCCCTGGCCCGGGGCGGCTGCGGCGGCTGGACGTGGCTGTACGAGGACGACGGCGAGACCCTGGCATACCAGCAGGGCCTCTTCGCCAGGCGCCGCATCGAGACCGACTGGAGCGCCGCCGCCGGCCGCGTCCGGCTCCGGGCCGAGCTGCAGGCCCGGGAGGGCGCCTTCGCCCCGGCCCGACGCTGGCTGGAGTGGGTCGTGGACCGGGTGGAGTGGGGCCGGCCGTCGGCCGTGCGCTGGGACGGGCGCGACGCGGCCGAGGCCCCCGGGCCCTGGGAGCCCGTCTTCCAGCAGCAGGCCGACGCCCACCGGGCCTTCGAAGGCCCCTGGGACCGGGAGCCGGCGTGGCACTTCGACGCCGCCAACCGCCGGCTGCTGGTGCGGGTGCCCGAGGCCGCCGGGCCGGGCCGGCTGGACGTAGAGTGGAGCTGAAGAGGCGGACGAGGGCCACCGTGCAGCGCCGCACCCCCCGGGCAGCCCTGAAGCCGGGCGCCGTCATCGCTGACGTGCGGCCCGGCTCCATCGCCGACGAGGCCGGCCTGCGCCCCGGCGACCGCATCGTGGCCATCAACGGCGCGCCGGCCACGGATCTCATCCAGCTCCACTTCGCCGCCGCGCAGCCCCACCTGGCCATCTGGGTGCAGCGGGGCGACGGCGAGGAGCTGCGGGTGGACATCGACAAGGACGAGGACGAGGACCTGGGGCTGCGCTTCCAGGACCCCCTCTTCGACCGCATCATCACCTGCGTCAACCGCTGCATCTTCTGCTTCGTCCACCAGTCGCCCAAGGGCATGCGCCGGAGCCTCTACATCATGGACGACGACCTGCGCCTGTCGGTGCTGGACGGCAACTTCATCACCCTCACCAACTGGACCGAGGAGGACTGGCGGCGGGTGCTGACCCAGCACCTCTCGCCCCTCTACATCTCGGTGCACGCCACCGACGACGACCTGAGGGCCTTCCTGATGGGCACCGATCGCGCCCGGGGCATCATGGCCCAGCTGCGCCGTCTGGCCGAGGCCGGCATCGTCATGCACACCCAGCTGGTGCTCTGCCCCGGCATCAACGACGGCGCGCACCTGGACCGCTCCATCGCCGACCTGGCCACCCTCTTCCCCCAGGTGCGCACCATCTCCGTGGTGCCGGTGGGACTCACCCGCTTCCGCCGCCACCTCTACCCGCTGCGCCCCTACCGCCCCGACGAGGCGCGGGCCATCCTGCGCCAGGTGCGGGCCTGGCAGCGGCGCTGGCTGGCCGCCCTGGGCACCCGGCTGGTCTTCCCGGCCGACGAGTGGTACACCCTGGCGGGGCGCTGGGTGCCGCCGGCCGAAGCCTACGAGGACTTCCCCCAGCTGGCCAACGGCATCGGCCTCATCCGCAAGCTGGTGGACGAGGCCAAGCAGGCCCTGCGGGAGCTGCCGCCGTCGCAGGGCGCCGGGGCGGCGGGGGCCGCGCCGAGGCGGGTGCTGTGGGTGACGGGGGTCTCCGCCCGGCCCGTGCTGGAGGCCCTGGCCCGGCGGATCATGCGCCGGGCCGCCGGCCTGGAGGTCCGGGTCATGGCGGTGGTCAACCGCTTCTACGGGCCCACCGTGACGGTGGCGGGGCTCCTGACCGGCCAGGACATCCGCGACGCCCTGCTGGCCCGCACGGATCTGGCCGAGCTCGACGCCGTGCTGCTGCCCGACGTGGCCCTCAAGGCCGACGAGCCCGTCTTCCTGGACGACATGACCCTCGACGGGCTCAGGCAGGCGGTGGGACGCCCCCTGGCGGCCGTGCCCGTGGACGGCCGCGCCCTGGTGCACGCCACCCTGGGCCTGCCGGTCACATCATGGGCACCTGTCGGATGAGCCGGCCCTCGATGCGCTCGAAGATCTCGTCCAGGCTGGGGCCCGTGATGGTGAGGCCGTGGTTGCGCAGCCCGATGACGGCTCGACCCGGGTCGGGCGCCTCCCGCACCAGGTTGGCCACCGACTGGGCCAGCTCCAGGGTGCCGCAGGGATAGTTGACCTGGGTGGAGCGCACCCCCTCCATCCAGGCGTGGACGTGCAGGATGGCCCCCACCTGCGGATGCTCGGTGTAGATCATCCAGTGCTCGATGGCGTCCACCGAGACCCGCCGGGGCGTCACGTGGGGCGGCACGCTCAGGATCATGGCGTTGCGCTCGGCGTCGTAGCGCTTCACCAGCAGGATGTCCTGCCCCACGGTCTCCAGCCGGTACTTGTTGACCCCGCTGGCGCTCATCCAGAAGCTGGTGCGGTCCCGCCGGGCGCTGATGTTGCCGTAGCTGAGCCCCCCGATGCCGTAGAGGTGCTGCACGTGGCGCAGGTCCTCGGGCGGCAGGATCTCCTGGATGGGGAAGGGCGCCGGCAGCAGGTCCAGCTCCCCCAGCCGGCGGCTGGCCCGGCGGATCTGCTCCACCGCCTCGTCGCCCTGCCACAGCGACTCGGGCAGGTCCGGCTCGAAGATGTTGTCGATGATGAGGTTGGAGGAGGCCAGCGGGTGCAGCCGCTCGTACAGCCGGGCGAAGTAGGCCGGCTCGTCGGCGTCGTACGGCACGTCGTAGTAGCCCTGCTCCAGGGTGACGAAGTACGTGGAGACCCGCTGCCCGTTGGGCACCACGTACAGCAGCAGGTTGGAGAGGGAGCGGATCAGCAGCGGGTAGGCGGCCTTGAGCACGTCCTGGGGCGGGGCGGGAGCCTCCGCCACCGAACAGACGAAGGTGGCCCGGGCCCGCCGCCGGTACGGCCGGGGGCGCTGCGGGTCCACGAAGTTGAGCACCAGCCGCAGGTCCCGGCTGCCCGGCTCCACGTAGACGTGCCCCCGGCGCTCCAGCTCCTGCCGGAGCCCCCGGGCCAGCCACTGCTGCAGCGGTGAAGCCAGTTCGCCCACGATGCTGAAGATCATCCCGATCGCCGGCACCCCTTCACTCGTCGTCCTCCCAGTCGGCCCCCGACCCGTCTCCGTCGGGCTCCTCTCCCGACCCCAGGTCGTCGTCGAAGCCGTCGAGGTCGCCGGCTCCGCCGTCGCCGAAGTCGTCACCGGAGCCGCCGGCGTCGCCGCCGTCGGCGTCGAGGTCCCCGTCGCCGCCGGAGCGCAGCAGCATGATCCGGCCGAAGATCCGCTGGACCTCGGCGCTCCCGCACGACGGGCAGGCAGGCGACAGCCCCGCCTCCTTCTCCGCCAGGGTGGCGTACACCTCGAAGCGCCGCCCGCACCGGGTGCAGCGGAACTCGTAGATCACCGCGCTCGCGCCTCCCCGCCCGCCCCGGGCCCGCTCACCGGCTCGCCCGGGAGCGGCTCAGCTCGAGGATGCCGGGCCGGCGCAGGGTGCTGCCGGCCACTTCCACCTCCACGGTGGGCCACTGGGGGCCGTGAGCTGTAATGATTTCGATTGCGTCCGGAGAGTTCGCCCCCACCAGAATGGTATCCTCTGACTTGGTCCCGGTGATGCTGGGATTCCACGCGAAGGCCGCCGGCGCCGTCACCACCTGGGAGCCGTCGGGGGTGGCCAGGTACTCCCGGGGCGCATACCCGATGGCGCCGCCCTGGTGGTGCAGCCGCCACTCCTCGGGATAGCCCTCCCGGCGGTACGCCTGCACGCCCGCCTCCAGCACCTCGGCCACCCGCGCCCCCGGCCGGGTGGCCGCGATCATGGCGGCGTCGACCCGGCAGACCGCCTCGTGCCGGGCCCGCAGGTCGCCGGGCAGCCGGCCGAAGTGCACCAGGCGGGTCAGCGCGACGGTCAGCCCGCCGCGGCGGGCGCAGACCACGCCCATGACATAGCGCTCGATGGCCCGCTCCGTGGGCACCGGGTGGCGGTACTGGCGCACCCGCTCGTCGGCCGCCACCAGCACCACCGTGGGCTCCAGGCCCCGCTCCCAGAGCGCCCGGCTGATGCGCCCCGCCACCTCCAGCTCCGTCTGGCCCGGCGCCACCTCCGAGGCCAGCACCTGCTCCAGGGCCTGGGCGGCCTCCCGGCCCAGCGCCCGGATGCGCTCGCACTCCGGCGGGGTCAGGGGCAGGCGCAGGGCCTGCAGCGCGGCGGCCACGCTGGGCGTGCCGGCCACGCCTGTGTCGGAGGCCACCCGCTTGCCCCGCACCAGCCGCTCGATGGTGGGCTCCACCCCCTGCCACCAGGGCGCCGCCTCCACGTCCAGCGGCACCGGCAGCTCGGCCAGCTCCTCCCGGGTCAGCCGGGGGGTCTCGATGTTGGTGGCGATGAGGGTCCACCGCTCCGGCTCCACCAGCAGGTAGCCCTCGCCCATCTCGGTGGCGAGGACCACGTGGTTGTCCCCGCCGCCCGTCAGCCATGCGAAGTTGTCCCGCCGCCCGATCACCAGCCCGTCCAGCTTCAGCGACCGCATCAGCCCTTCCAGCCGCTGCCGCTTCAGCTCCATCTCCTGGCGGCGAAGCGCCGACCCGTCGGCGGTCATCTGCCGGGCTCACCCCCTCGCTGGCGCTCGCCGCTTCTTTCGCCGGAGCCCGGGCCGCCACCTGGTGCGCAGGCCTGCTTCGTGGTAGATTGCTGATCCCGGAACCGCAGCCGTCCCTGCGCCGGCGGAGGGGTGCCTGCAGCGGTGCGTCCGGAGATCCGCAACATCGCCATCATCGCCCATGTGGACCACGGCAAGACCACCCTGGTGGACGCGATGCTCCGGCAGAGCGGCCTGCTGCGCGCCAGCCAGGCCCTGCAGGAGCGGGTGCTGGACTCCAACGAGCTGGAGCGGGAGCGGGGCATCACCATCCTGGCCAAGAACACCGCCATCCCCTACCGCTCCTTCAAGATCAACGTCATCGACACCCCCGGCCATGCCGACTTCGGTGGCGAGGTCGAGCGCGTGCTGCGCATGGCCGACGGCGCGCTCCTGGTGGTGGACGCCTTCGAGGGGCCGATGCCGCAGACCCGCTTCGTGCTGCGCAAGGCCTTCGAGGTGGGGCTGCGTCCGCTGGTGGTCGTCAACAAGATGGACGTGCCCAACGCCCGCCCCCGCGAGGTCGTCGACGAGGTGCTGGACCTCTTCATCGAGCTGGGGGCCGACGAGGCGCAG
>DATCKV010000046.1:0-11938 GCA_036564285.1 Limnochordales bacterium | reverse complement strand
ACCAGGTGAAGACGTGCAGCCCGGCGCGGTGCAGCGCCCGGGCGAAGCCCGCCCCGCTCGATTCGACGCCTTGACCGGCCTCACCGGCCAGCTTCAGCGTCAGTTCCGCTGCCGACACGGGCACTCCCCCCGGGTTGTCGTATTGGTGCGGTTTGTAGCCATCCAACGTTCCGACGCATTATAACACCCCTTCGCTGGCAGCGAAAAGGCCTGCCGCTGTATACATGGCCCGCGCGAGGCGCGCCCGCGAGGAGGGCGACAGACGGCGGTCAGTGGCAGCAGGGCTCAGGCCGGCCGCGCTCCTGGCCCGTCCGGAACGAGCGCCCGCATCCGCACGTGGAGACGGCGTGGGGGTTGCGAATGGTGAAGCCGCCGCCCATGAGGGCGTCGACGTAGTCCACCTCGGCGCCCTCCAGCAGCCGGGCGCTGAAGGGATCCACCGCCAGCCGCACCCCTTCGTGCTCCACGACCACGTCGTCGTCGCGCAGCTCCCGGTCGAAGGCCATGCCGTACGAGAAGCCGCGGCACCCGCCCGGTTTGACGAAGAGGCGCACGAAGAGATCCGGGCTGGCGCGCTCGGCCAGCAGCCGGCGCAGCTCGGTGGCCGCCTGGGGGGTGAGGGTGATCATCGAGGCATCTCCTCCTCGGCGTTGCCTGGCGCAGTATAGCACGCGCCCGCGAAGGCCGCACCTCCGGCCCCTTTCTCCGCGGCCCCGGCCCGGCTTCCGAAGCGGCGCAGCAGCGCGTCGGTGGACATCCAGACCACCTTGAGGCCTTCGCGCCGGGCCCCCGATGCGGCGGCCGGGGGGTGATAGAGGGTGACCAGCCAGCGTTCGTACCAGGCCAGAAGGCGCGAGCTGAAGCCGTCGGGCAGGTCGTGCACCTCGAAGCCCAGCCGTCCGGCCGCGCGGTGCAGCAGGGTCTTGCCGTAGAGAGCGGCGATGGGCACCCCCACCCGGCCTGCCTCCAGCTCGGAAGCGAACGCCCGCAGGGCCGCCCGCATCTCCGCGCTGAGGGTGAAAACCAGGCGGCTGAGGGAGACGCGCCCGGCGTCGGGGTGGGAGAAGATGCGGGGGCTGCTGATGTGCACCTCGGCCACCCAGGTGCCTGGCTCGATGCGGGTACCGTCCTGCAGCGAGACCGGGCGGCCCCGCCACCGCCGCAGGCCGAAGCGCAGCAGGGGCCCGGAGACGCCGGGCACCTGATAAAGCCGGAAGAGCCGGACGAAGGCCCACTCCCAACCGGACCAGAGCCAGGCCGCGGCACGGCGCCACGGGCTGGGCCCCCGGGCATTGGGGGCGCTGCGGAGGCCCTTCATGGCTCGCCGCCCGCCCCCTCCCGCTCGTCCAGGAGCCGGGAGAGGGTGACGAACCGCAGCCCCCGGCCCCTGCCTGCCCGGAGGGCCTCCGGCAGGGCCTCGAAGAGGCGGCGGGCGCGGTCGGCTCTCCCGCCGTCGTGCAAGTCCACGATCGCGCCGGGGCGCAGGGCGGCCGCCACCCGATCCGCCACCACCCGGGGCGGCACCCCCGGGGCCCAGTCGGGCGGCGCGGACGACCAGAGCACGAGCCGCATCCCCATGGACCGGGCGCAGCGGGCCGCCGCCAGGTTGAAGTGGCCCCACGGGGGCCGGTAGAAGCGGGGGCAGGCCCGGGGGTCGATGTCGTGCAGGATGGCCACCGCCTCCTCCAGCCGCCGGCAGGTGGCCCGGGGCCCCGTCAGCCACAGGGGGAGATGGTCGTAGCCGTGCAGGGCCACCTCATGCCCGCCGTCCAGCAGGCGGCGCACCACGTCGGGGTGCTGCCGGGCCCGGCTGGCCAGCACGAAGAAGGTGCCCCGCGCCTGCTCCGACTCCAGCAGCGCGGCGATGCGGGGGCTCCAGACCGGGTCCGGCCCGTCGTCGAACGTGAGCGCCACTTCTGCCTCGCCCGGGGGCCCGCTGCGCAGCGCCCGCCTCCCCGGGGCCCGGTACCACAGATCCGCCCCCACCGTGTACGCCAGGGCGGCCAGCGCCGTCCAGGCGCCTGCCGCGCCGGCGAGCAGCGCCAGTGCCGTCACGGCTCGACGCGCTCCGCGATGAGGGAGGCGGCCTTCAAGGCGGCATCGGGCCTGCCCAGGGCCCGGGCCCGCTCCGCCAGACGCCGGCGGCGGTCCGGCTGCCGCAGCAGCGCGTCGACGATCGCCTCCAGGCGGGCGGGGGAGTCGGCCACCTCGGCGGCCTCGTGGCGCCGCAGGTAGGCGGCGTTGCCCTCCTCCTGGCCCGGGATGGGCGAGTAGACCACGGTGCAGGCGCCCATGGCCAGGGCCTCCGACACCGTCAGCCCCCCCGCCTTGGTCACCAGCACGTCGCAGGCGGCCATCAGCGACGGCACCTCTTCGACGTACCCCAGCACCCGCACCGGGTGGGGGGAGCCGGTCAGGGCCTCCAGCAGCTCCCGGTGCAGCCGCCGGTCGAACCCGGCCACCACCACCAGCTGCAGGGGCTGGCTCAGGCGGGCCAGGCGGCGGCAGGCCTCCACGGCCCCCCGCATCATGCCGTGGGCCCCGATCATGACCAGCACCACGGGACGCCGGGGGTCCAGCCCCCAGCGCAGGCGAGCCGCCTCCCGGTCGACGGGGGACCGGAAGGCCGCCCGCACCGGGATCCCCGTCACCTCCACCCGCTCGGGGGGGATCCCCCTGGCCAGCAGGTCGTCCGCGACCTCGTCGCACGGGGCCAGGTAGAGCCCCGTCCAGGGGTGCACCCACTGGCTGTGCAGGACGTAGTCGGTGATGACGGTGACGGTGAGGCGGGGCTCCGGACGCAGCCTGCCGTCCTGATGCAGCTCGGCCACCACCCCGCCCGGAGTGGGGTGCGTCGAGACGATGACCCGTGCCCCGGTGGCCTCCACGGTGCGCAGCAGCCCGGACTCCCCCAGGTGGTAGAGCCGCTGCTGCAGGAAGGAGTCGGGCTCGATGCGGGCGGTGCGTTCGTAGAATTCCCGCCACAGCACCGGCGCCTTGCGCACCGAGTAGATGTACGCCAGCCGGGCGGCCGCGTTGAAGACGGGGTTGACCAGGTCGAAGAAGTCGACGGTGGCCGTGCGCAGCCCGGGCCGCACCGAACCCAGGGCCTCCGCGATGGCCCGGGCGGCCTGGATGTGGCCCTGCCCGTAGGTGGCCGCCAGCACCAGCACCTCCGCCGGCCCCAGGTCCCGCCAGACGGGGACGGCCCGGAGCGGCAGGACCGCCTTCTTCAGCGACTGGCGGAGGGCGACGATGCGGCGCCCGACTCGGGTGCCGTCCATTTCGCGACGAAGCCCTCGATCTCCTTCAGCGCTTCGGCCGGAACCCGATACAGCAGCCGGTCCTCGCCCTGCTCCACGTAGACCGTGCGGGGCGATTCCTGGCCACCGCCCTCCCGGCCCGCCGCCTCCACGGGCACGGGGATGACCAGGCGGGTCACCGGCACGCCGTCGTACCCGGCCACCGTCACCTCCATGACGATGGCCCTGGCGTCGGTAGTTCGCTCAGGTGGCCGGGCCGACCTGCCTACGGCCACCACCTGCTCGGCCTGCAGGCTCCACAGCGCGTCGAGCCACGCCTGCACCTCGCCGGCCTCGGGGCGCCGCTGGCCCGGCGACACGCTCCACTGCCCCCCGGCGTCGAGCGCCAGGGTGACGGGGCCCGGGCGCCCCTCCATCGAAAAGGAGACCCGGCGGATCTCGCCCCGGGCCAGCCCCAGGATGCGCCGCCGCACCCAGGCGTCGGCCTGCACGCCCAGCACCGAGGCGACGTCCGACTGCGGCACCGTGTAGACCGAGGGGCTGTCGGCCCGCTTCACGTAGCGGCCGCCGCCTTCGGCCTCGCCGCCCACCAGCAGCGTGGCGCGCTGCACCTCGCCGCCTCCGGAGCCACCGCCGCCCTGCCCGCCCGCCGCAGGCGCGTAGGTCACGTCCACAACGGCCTGGGGCGCCGCCAGCCCGTACCGCTCCAGATCCTGGAGCGACGGCTCGTCGCTGACGAACCGGGAGACCCGGGCGAACTCCAGGTCCCGCAGCACCCGTTCGATGGCTTCGGCGTCGCCGGGGGCGTCGTACGGCTCCACCAGCCGCCAGCGCCGCTCCGCCGAGGAGGCCTCGGGATCCCGCCGGGCCTGCACGGTCACGCCGCCCACCTGCACCCGTACGGTGCGCACGTCCTGCGCGGCGAAGGGGACGACCCGCCGGTCCCGGAAGTCCTCCCAGGATCCGGTGATCTGCTCGGCGATGTACGCGTCGATGGTGTAGATGGCGTCGCTGCCCTCCACCCGGGCGTAGTAGGCCGGCATACCCTGGGAGACAGGGGTTTCGCTGCCGATGAGCAGCCGCCGCTTCGAGCCGTCCGCCAGCTCCAGGGTCAGCACCGCCCGGGGCGGTGCCAGGCCGAAGGCGGCCGGATCCGCCCCGCCCTCCTGCCCGCCCGAGGCGATGAGCCGCCGGGCAGGCAGGGGCGCCAGCGACTGCAGCAGGGAGTCGACGGCCTCACCGCTGGCCGCCACCCGCCTGGGCCGCTCGAAGCGCCATCCCTGCCCCTCCCGGCGGATCTCCATGGTCACCCCGCCGCCCTGTTCCACGGTCAGGGCCTGCACCGAGCCCGGATCCACCGAGAGCACCGTGGCGCTGGCCGCCTCGCGCGAGCCCTGCGGCCGGACCCAGACGGCCCAGACGGCCAGCAGCCCTCCGAAGAGCAGCCCGGCCGCCGCCGTGGCCACCCATCGCCTCACAGCCCTCGCCTCCGCCACCAGACCAGCACGCCCGCCGCCAGCACGGCCAGCGGCATGCCCAGGGTGGTGCCGTAGAAGACCGCGGCGGCCTGGCGCGCGGTGAGGATGACGGTGGGCACCGGCGTGGTGGCCGGGCGGATGGTGACCAGCTCCGTCTGCCCCGCCAGCCAGGTGATGAGGTTGGCGGCGAAGTCCCGGTTGCCCTGGAAGGCGAAGGAGGGGTTGCGGGCGAAGGTGGAGTTGCCCACCACCACCGCCACCGGCACCCGGGCCGTCTCGCTCGGCGCCTCGCCCGATCCCGGCGGGCCGGTCTGAGCCTGGGGCGCGTCCCCTGCGCCGCCCTGTCCGGCCGGCTGCCCTGACGGCTGGGAGCTGGCCGGCGCCACCGCCTCCTCCCGATCGATGGCCAGGGCCAGATCCAGGGGGCCGGCCGCGTCCTCAGGGCCCCGCTGCCACCGCTGCGCCGCCGTCTCCCGCTCCGCCCAGGCCCGGTCGGTGGTGACCATGATGGCGGTGGCCCGGGCCCCCTGCCGGGCCCGCAGGGCTTGCGCGCCGGGCAGCACCACGCCCTCGTTGGCCTGGATGAGGGGGCCCGTCACGTCGTGCCAGCGCAGCTGGGGCACCGGGCTCAGCGCGTCGCCGAACCAGGCCCGCACCGGGTCGACCACGACCCCGGGCACCAGTTCGACGCCCAGGCTCTGCAAGAGCTGCCCCAGTTCCGGCAGGCTGCGGCCGGGCAGCGGGTCCAGCCACAGAGCCAGACGCCCGCCCCGCTGGTGCACGAAGGCCTCCAGCATCTCCCGCTCCCGGGGCGCCAGGTCCGTGCGGGGGCCCGCGACCACCACCACCCGCGCGTCGTCGGGAACCCCGTTGGTCAGGGCCAGGTTGAGGGACTTGACGGTGAAGCCCTCGCCCTCCAGGTAGGTGCGCAGCTGGGAGTAGTCGTCGTAGGGGCTGCCCTCGCCGTGGCCCTCGACGAAGTAGACCACGCTCCTGCCCAGCCCGCTCAGCTCCAGCAGCGCCCGGGTGATCGCCTGCTCTCCCCGGAACTCGGTCTCGCCGTAGGGCGAGGTGGTGAAGAGGTTGAAGGACTCGATCTTGCGGTACTGCGAGCCCATCTCCACTACGACGGTGCCGGCGGTCTGCACCCCGTACTTCTGGGCCAGCGTGGGCTCCTTCTCGGGGTCCACCATGCGGATCCGCACCCGGTCGGAGGCCAGCCGGTACTCCCGCAACAGGTCGCCCAGGCGCTCGCCCTCCTCGGTCCCTTCGAAGGCGAAGGCGTACAGGGTCACGGGCTGCGGGAGCCGCTGAAGGGCCTGCCGGCTCTGAGGCGCGAGCTGGAAGCGTCGGTCGGGCGACAGGTCCAGCCGCAGCGGATGGCGGGCCAGCACGACGTTGACCAGCACCACGATGCCCACCACGAAGAGCGTGAAGAGGGCGGCGTTGGCGCCCCGCACCAGGCGCAGCCTGGTGCCCGCCCGGGTCACCCGGTCCGTGCCTGCCGCTCCCCCGGACCGCTGCATGGCGCTCCCCCCGTCACATCCAGGTGCGGCGCTCCAGGTTGCGCACGCTGAGGAAGAGCAGCACGAAGATGGCGCTCAGGTAGAAGAGGACGTGGGTGGAGTCGATGAGCCCCTTGGTGAAGTCGTCGAACCGGTCGAAGACCGCCAGGACCCGGGCGGCCTCGGCCACGGCGCCCGTGGAGGCGAAGGCAAGCCAGTTGACCACCCACAGCAGCAGGATGAGGCCGAAGCACGTCAGCCCCGCCACCATCTGGCTGTCGGTCATGGACGAGGTGAGGATGCCCACGGCCAGGAAGGTGCCCCCCAGCAGCAGCGCCCCCAGGTACGAGGCCAGGATGGGGCCCGCCGGCGGGTCCGACAGCCAGAAGAGCAGGGCCGGGTAGACGCCCGTCAGCGCCAGGAACGCCGCGTACAGGGCCAGGGTGGCCAGGTACTTGCCTACCACCACCTGGGCCGGCGTCGCCGGCAGGGTCATCAGCAGCTCGTCGGTGTGGCTCTGGCGTTCCTCGGCCAGGGAGCGCATGGTGAGCAGGGGCGTCACCAGCAGCAGGATGACCCCCAGGTTGAGGAAGTAGGGCCGCAGGTCCGCCACCCGGGTGGCCAGCAGGATGACGGAGAAGAAGTAGCCGGAGATGGCCAGGAAGACCACGCCGGCCGCGTAGGCCAGGGGCGAGACCAGGAAGCTCTTCAGCTCCCGCTTGAAGATGTAGAAGACGGCCGTGGCGCGCGCCTCCCCTCGGTCACCGGGCCGGCGGGGCCGGCTCCAGCTCCTCGTGGGTGACCAGCTGCAGGAAGACCTCCTCCAGGCTCATGTCCACGCTGCGCATCTCCAGGATGGGGAGCTGCCGCCGGGCCATGGCGAAGAAGACGGCCTCCCGCACGTCGGGAGCGATCCCGGGGGCGGTGGCCGCGCTGCCGTCGCCCGGGGCGGTCTGCGGGGTGGCGGTGCCCGGGGCCAGCTCCAGCTCCACCACCGTGGTCCCGGGGCCGCCGCCTCCGGCGAAGCGCACGGCCGAAACGCCGGGCACCTCCGAGAGGGCCGCCTCCACCTCGGCGCGGCCCCCCCTCACCTCCAGGCGCAGGTGCCGACGGCCGCCCAGGCGGGCCGACAGGTTGTCGGGGGTGTCCTGGGCAACCAGGCGGCCCTTGTTGATGATGAGCACCCGCTGGCAGGTGCTGGCCACCTCGGGGAGGATGTGGGAGCTGAGCAGCACGGTGTGCTGGCCGGCCAGGCTCCGGATCAGCTGGCGCATCTCGATGATCTGGCGGGGGTCCATGCCGGCGGTGGGCTCGTCCAGCACCAGCACGGGGGGATCCCCCACCAGCGCGGCGGCCAGCCCGACGCGCTGCTTGTAGCCCCGGGAGAGGCGGCCCGCCAGGCGCCCGGCCACGTCGGCCACCCCGGTGCGCTCCATCACCTCGTCCACGTGGCGGCGCCGGCGGTGGCGGGGCACCCGGCGCATCTCCGCCACGAAGAGCAGGTACCCCCGCACCGTCATCTCGCCGTAGATGGGAGGGATCTCCGGCAGGTAGCCGACCCGGGTCTTGAGCCGCACGGGATCGTCCAGGGCGTCGATGCCGGCCACCCGGACGCTGCCCGTGGTGGGGGGCATGTAGCCGGTGACGATGCGCATGGTGGTGGTCTTGCCGGCGCCGTTGGGCCCCAAAAAGCCCAGGACCTCGCCTGGCTCCACGGAGCAGGTGAGGTCCTGCACGGCCCAGCGCTGGCCGAAGCGCTTGCCCACCTGGACCAGCTCGATCACGGCGGCGCACCCCTGGCTCCCGATTATAGGGGATGCGGCCGGGGCCGTTCAAACCGGGCCCTGCCGGCGTCGCGGTGGGGAGCCCGTCAGGTGAGGGCGTAGCCGCCTCCCCGGTCCTCGTCGCCGCGGCCGACGGGGCCTTCGGCCTGCCCCACCAGCTTCACCAGGGCCGAGGCGATGGCCCGCTGCTCGCCCTGGTCGGCCACGCTCCACAGCTCCTTCAGCACCCGCTGCTGGGGGTTGGCCGGATCGACGTGGCGCGCGAGGAAGTCCCCGATGCGCTCGGCGTAGTGCACCAGGTCCCGGCTGCCCAACCCCGCCTCTCTGCCCGCCGCCACCGCCTGCGACAGCCAGCGCTTCCATTCCTGCCATGCCAGGTCGGCGTCCATGCTCGTTGCCCCGCTCTCCTCTCCGGGCCTCGCCGCGGTCGGGCCCCACGGGAAGGATGCGCGACCCACGGGCCTGCTACACGCGCGGGCCGGCTGGAGCCATGGGGAGGGACCGACGAGGCACCCCGGCGATGGCAGCCGTGATGCACGCCCGCGGTGCCCGGCGTGCCGCTGGAGGGTGGAAGTGGCTCCTCGGGCAGGATTCGAACCTGCAACCCCCCGGTTAACAGCCGGGCGCTCTACCGTTGAGCTACCGAGGAACGCCACGGGGTCGCCCACCGGGCGGGGCTCGCAAGTTCCGGCGGGCTCGCGGCCCTCATTATAGCCGCGCCGCGGCCGGCCCGCAAGCGGCGCCCGACGTTCAGACTCCCATGATGTGGTAGCCCGCGTCGACGTAGACGACCTCGCCGGTGATGCCGCTGGCCCCGGGCCCCAGCAGGAAGGCCGCGGTGCGGCCCACCTCGTCTACCTCGATGTTGCGCCGCAGCGGCGCCCGCTCGGCGTGCGTGCGGCGCATCTCCGTGAAGCCGGAGACCCCCCGGGCCGCCAGGGTGTTGAGGGGCCCGGCGGAGATGGCGTTGACCCGGATGCCCGAGGCGCCCAGCTCGTAGGCCAAGTAGCGCACCGACGCCTCCAGGGCCGCCTTGGCCACCCCCATGAGGTTGTAGCCGGGCATGACCTTCTCCGAGCCGTAGTACGTCAGGGTCAGCACGCTGCCGCCGCCCCGGGCCTTCATCAGCGGCTCCGCCGCCCGGCACAGGGCTACCAGGGAGTAGCAGCTGACGTCCAGCGCCACCTTGAAGGCCTCCCGGGGCGTGTCGATGTACCGCCCCTCGAGCCCCTCCCGGGGGGCGTAGGCGACGCTGTGGACCAAAATGTCGAGCCCGCCCATCTCCCTGGCGACCCAGTCCATCAGCGCCGCGATCTCCTGGTCCGAGGCCACGTCGCACGGGAAGGTGGCCGCGCCCACGCCGGACGCCAGCTCCTCCACGTTGGGCCGCAGGCGCTCGTTCTGGTACGTGAGCACCAGGCGCGCGCCCTCCGCGGCCAGGGCTCGGGCGATGCTCCAGGCGATGCTTCGCTGGTTGGCCACGCCCAGCACGAGCGCGATCTTCCCCTGCAGCGTCACCTCACCCGCCACCTCTCAGGAAAGCCTCCACACCGGGCCACTCCAGCAGGGACCCCACGGCGTCGGCCTCGACGGGCAACCGCCGGAGCAGGCGGTGGACCGGCATCTGCCCGGCCTCTACCTCGGCGAACCGGCCGCGGGCGGCCGCCACGAGCCGCCCCGAGCCGTCCAGCAGGCGAGCCGTCGCCCGTCCTATTCGCCTGCCGCCGGCGCTTCCCTGCGGCCCCGGCCGGCCGGCCTCGGACAGCCCGTCCAGGCGGGCCACCGCCAGCAGCGGCGTCCCCGGCGGGGCCGGCCGGACGAAGCGCACCTCCAGATGGGCCGTCACCGACGGGATGCCGGCCTGGCCGAAGACGGCGTACCACATGGCCTCGTCCAGGAGCGCCACCACCGCTCCTCCGTGGACGATGCCCGGCAGCCCGGCCAGCGCCTGCGACAGCGTGGCGCTGACGAAGCCGCCCCGGGCGCCGGCCACCACCCGGGCCCGGATGCCGGCCTGGTTCTCCCGGCCGCAGACGAAGCAGGCCGGGGTCCAGTATTCGAAGGCGGGGAACGGCTCCGTCCGAAGGGGTGTCATGGCCCAAGCGTTCGCCGGCGGCCCCGGGCCTCCTCGCGCCGGCGCGGGCTGCCGGGGGCGGAAGGATTCCCCGGCGGCTCCAGGAATACCTGACGGGGCCGGTGGTCCGGACCGTGCACCCTGCCCCGACCGGCCCCTGCCGACAGCGCCGCGTGGAGGCGGGGGTGTCAGCATGCCGACGGCCGTCAGCCGCAGCGACCCCGTGCTGGAGGCCCTGCGGTGGAAGCCACCGGGCCGGGGCGGCACGCCGCTGTACATCCAGCTGAAGCGGTGCCTCATCGACCTCATCGAGCGGGGCGAGATCCGCAGCGGCCAGCGCATCCCCTCCGAACGGCAGCTGGCCCGGCACCTGGGCATCTCCCGCATGACGGTGCGCCAGGCCCTGGTGGAGCTGGTGCAGGAGTCGGTGCTGACGCGCCGGCTGGGGCGGGGCACCTTCGTCGCCGACCGCAAGATCGAACAGGGGCTGGTAGCGCTCACCAGCTTCAGTGAAGATATGCGCCGCCGGGGGATGCAGCCGGGGGCACGCCTTCTGGGGATGGAGGTGCAGGAGGCGCCGCCGCGGGTCGAGCGGGCCCTGGCGCTGGACCCGGATCGGCGCGTGCTGGTCATCCGGCGCCTGCGCCTGGCCGACGGCATCCCCATGGCCCTGGAGACCAGCCACCTGCCGTACGCCCGGGTCCCGTCGGTGCCCCGGCGAAGAGTCGCCCAGGGCTCCCTCTACGAATACCTGCAGGAGGAGCTGGGCATCGCCCTATCCCACGCGCACCAGACCCTGGAGCCCGTGCTGGCCACGGAGAGCGAGGCACGCCTCCTGGGGGTGGAGCCGGGCAGCCCCCTGCTGCTCATGGAGCGGACCACCTACGACGTCGACGGGCGGCCGGTGGAGTTCGTGCGCTCCCTGTATCGGGGCGACCGTTACAAGTTTTACGTGGAGCTGCGCCGGGAACGCCCGGGACGCGGCGAGGACGGCGGGTGACGCCGCTGCTCGCGGGCGTCGCAGGAGGGGAGCGTGGTGGCCCGCCTCACGCGGGGGGCGACGGTATTTCCCGGGAATATGGCGCTGGGGGCAGGGGATTCCGAGGCGCTGGCATATCAGACCGGGCTCTGGACGGCCCGGGAGCTCCGGGCCGTCGGCATCCAGCAGGACTACGCGCCGGTGCTGGACGTCAATGACAGCCGGGGCTCCCGGCCACCCTGTCGTCTCGGGTCCTGACGGGCTTGCTGCGCGGCCAGCGCGGCTTCCAGGGACTCACTGAGTGATACCGACCTCGTCGAAGCCGTGGTCTGCCTGGCCAACGGGGCGGGTGGGGTACTGCTCATCGGGGTCGAGGACGACGGCCGGGTGATGGGCGCCCGACCTCGCCATCACCGCCACACGGACCCGCTGCGGCTTCAAGCCCTGATCCAGGGGCGTACCGTGCCGCCGGTGGTCACGGACATCGCGGTGGTGCCCGTCCACGGGCGGGACGTCATCGTCATCAGGGTGCCGAAGATGGACCGCCCGGTGGCCACCTCAGCAGGCCGTTATCTGCGGCGGGCCACGGGAGCCGACGGCCGCCCAACGTGTGTACCCATGTTCTTGCATGAGATGTACCTTTCGGCGCCCGTGAGGGCAGCCGACTACACGGCGTTGCCGGTTCCCGAGGCAAGCTGGAGCGACCTGGACCCGCTCGAGTTCGAACGAGTCCGGCAGGTGATCCGGCGCTACCACGGCGATGCTGTGCTGGCCACCCTCGACGACCTGGAGATGGCCAAGGCCCTGGGCGCCGTGGTGGCCAACGGGGAGGTGCGCCAGATCACCGTCGCCGGG
>DATCKV010000045.1:0-1870 GCA_036564285.1 Limnochordales bacterium | reverse complement strand
GACACCTTCCCCTGGACCCGCCGGCTGGAGGTGCGGCTGCGGCTGCTGGCCCCGGACGTCGCCACCGCCATCCAGCCCCGCCTCTATCTGGAGCGCCGCTACCGGGAGGCCCTGGCGGAGGTGCCCCGGCTGGAGGGCGAGCTCCCCGGCCCGGCGCGGATGCGGGAGATCGCCTACCTGAGCCTCACCCGGTTCATGCCGACGCTGCTGGACCGCATGGACCGGATGACCATGGCGGTCGGGCTCGAAGCCAGGGTGCCCTACTGTGACCACCGGCTGGTGGAGTACGTCTGGAACGTGCCGTGGGCCATGAAGACGTGCGGCGGGCACATCAAGGGTCTGTTGCGCCGGGCGCTGGCCGGGGTGCTTCCCGACGACGTGCTGGCCCGGCCCAAGCGCCCGTACCCCAAGACCCACCACCCTGCCTACACCCAGGGGGTCCGGCGGCGGCTGCGGGAGATCCTCGACGACCCGGGCTCGCCGCTTCTCCAGCTCGTCGACCGGCCGGCGGTGGAGGCGCTGTGGCAGGCGGCGGAGGGGGCACTGGACGTGCCGTGGTTCGGGCAGCTGATGACCGGCCCCCAGCTGCTGGCCTATCTGGTGCAGCTCGATGCGTGGCTGCGGCTTTACCGGGTCTCGCTGTCGGCCCGGTGACGCGGCGCGGCCGCGGCGGGCGGGCGCCCCTGGGACTGCTCCTGCTCCCGCTCCAGCTCCTCCCAGGTGGCCACGGCCCGGCGCAGGTGGGGGATGACGATGGAACCCCCCACCACCAGGCCGACGCTCAGCACCTCGAAGAGCTCGTCGCGGGTGACGCCCTCCTCCTTGCAGCGCATCAGGTGATAGGTGATGCAGTCGTCGCAGCGCAGCACCAGCGACGCCACCAGCCCTAGCATCTCCTTGACCCGGGTCGGCAGATGGCCGGGGTGGTAGGTCTGGGTGTCCAGGTTGAAGAAGCGCTTGATGACCAGGTTGTCGGAGGCCAGGATCTTCTCGTTCATGGTGCGGCGAAACTCGCGGAACGCCTGAAGCCGCTCGCTCACCGCGCTCCCCCCGTGCCGTCCGGTCCGGCCGGGCCTCGGGGGCCGGCCCCGGCCCGCCGCTCAGCCGCCAGGGCCCGCCGCGACCGCAGGATGTAGTGGATGCCCATCATCACCACGAATGCCGAGAAGACGTACCGCAGCGTCGGCGACGGAAGCCACCCCGCCACCACGGACCCCGTCCAGCCGCCGACGATGGCGCCCAGCCCGAGCCACGGGGCCACATCCCACCGGGTGTGGCCGAGCCGGTGGTGGGTCCACGTGCCCGACAGAGCCGTCGGGATCATCTGGATGAGGGAGGTGCCCTGGGCCAGGTGCTGCGGGAAGCCCAGCCCTACCACCAGGGCCGGCACCACGATGGCGCCGCCCCCGACCCCCATCATGCCCGCCAGGAAGCCGCTGACCACGCCGATGGCCAACCCGCCCGCCGCGACCACGGCCGGAGGCAGGGACGCGCCCGAGTCGACGTGGGCCATCAGGTAGCGGCTCACCGGCAGCAGCAGCGACACCGCCACCAGGAACATGCCGAAGTATCCCTGCAGGCGGGCCGCCGAGACCCGCCCGCTGGCCCGGGCTCCGACCCGCGCCATGAGCATGGCCGAGACCGCCACGGCGATGGCCGCCGTCAGATCCACCGCGCCCTGCCGGGCGTATCCGGCGCCCCCCGACAGCGCCGTGAAGAGCACGGCCACGATGCTGGAGCCGTGGGCCGCGTGCTGGGAGAGCCCCATCCACCCGGTCAGCAGGGGGATCATGATGACGCCCCCGCCGAGCCCCACCAGGCCCCCCAGGGTGCCGCCGATGAGGCCGATGGCGAAGCCGGCGGCTGCCCT
>DATCKV010000044.1:0-6836 GCA_036564285.1 Limnochordales bacterium | reverse complement strand
ATCTACCTGACGCCCATCTTTCGCTCGCCCACCAACCACAAGTACGATACCGAGGACTACCTGGAGGTGGACCCCGCGTTCGGCACCGCCGAGACGCTGGCGGAGCTGGCCCACCAGGCCCACCGCCACGGCATCCGGGTTTTGCTCGACCTGGTCTTCAACCATTCGGGCGACCGATTCTTCGCCTTCCGGGATCTGATGGCCAGGGGGGCCGCGTCTTCGTACCGGGAATGGTACTTCCCACGCGGCCTGCCCGTCATGCAGGAGCCGCCCCGTGACGGGAGCCGTGCTGGAAGTGGCGCCCCGCTCGGGCCTGCTGCTGGCCCTGGCGCCCCCGGGCGACCGACAGGATTCCCGGCGCCCGTCGTGAACTGCCGCGCGGCCCCAACCTTGCCGCCCGGGAGGCGAGCGTCGAGGGATGGAGAGCATCGCCCAGCGGCTGCAGGCCGTGCGGCGCCGCATCGAGGAGGCGGCCCGGCGGGCCGGCCGGGACCCGTCGTCGGTCGCCCTGGTCGCGGTCAGCAAGGGAGTGGATCCGGCCCGGCTGAGGGAGGCGTACGCCTGCGGACAGCGCCTGTTCGGTGAGAACCGGGTGCAGGATCTGGTGGCCAAGGCCGAGGCCCTGGCGGACCTGGCGGGCGGTGCCGGCGGGCCGCCGGAGGGCGGCCTGCAGTGGCACATGGTGGGCCATCTGCAGCGCAACAAGGCGAAGCACGTGGCGCGCCTGGTGACGCTGCTGCACTCCCTGGACAGCCTCCCCCTGGCGCAGGAGCTGGAACGGCACCTGGAGAGGCTGGACCGCACCCTGGACGTGCTGGTGGAGGTCAACACGTCCGGCGAGCCCACCAAGTGGGGGGTCGCCCCGGATGAGGCCCGGGAGCTGGTGCAGGCGGTGAGCGCGTTGACCCGGCTGCGGGTGGTGGGGCTTATGACCGTCGGGCCCCTCACCGACGACCGGGAGGCGGTGCGCCGGGCCTTCCGCACCCTGCGCCTCCTGCGGGACCGGATCCGGGAGGAGGGCGTGGCCGGGCCCCACTTCGTCCACCTCTCCATGGGCATGTCGGCAGACTTCGAGCTGGCCGTGGAGGAGGGCGCCACCCTGGTGCGGGTGGGCACGGCCATCTTCGGCCCCCGCAGCGCGTGAGTTGGTCTCGCCTAAAGCCGCGCCGCGGGCTTGGCTAAGCGGGCGCCGGGAGGATAGACTGCGCCCGGAGGCGGGAGAGCCCGGTGGCGTCGGAGCGGGTCACCCGCGGGATGCGGGTGGGTCTGGTCACCATCGTGGTCAACCTGGCCCTGGCGGCCGTCAAGGCGGCAGCGGGGCTGGTGGGTCGGTCGTACGCCCTGGTGGCCGACGGCATCGAGTCGCTGACCGACATCGGCACCACCGTGGGCTTCCTGGCGGCGCTGCGGCTGGGGGACCGTCCGCCCGACACCGACCATCCCTACGGACACCGGCGGGTGGAGTCGGAGCTGACCCGTCTGCTGACTTTGGGCCTCATCGCATTGGGTCTGCTCATCGGCTGGCAGTCCGTGCGGGGTCTGGGGCGGGCGACCCGGCCCGATTGGATCGCGCCGGGGGCGGCCCTTCTCTCCATCGTCGTCAAGGAGTGGATGTTCCACTACACCGTGCGCGCCGGGCGGCGCCTGGGCAGCCCGGCCCTGGTGGCCAACGCCTGGCACCACCGCTCCGACGCCCTCACCTCGGTGGCCACCCTCTTCGCGGTCATCGGCGCCATCCTGGGCTGGCCGTGGCTGGACCCCCTGGCCGGGCTGGTGGTGGCGGTCGTCATCATCTGGGTGGCGGGCCGCCTCTACTGGCAGGCCACCCGGGAGCTGGTGGACACCGCCCCGCCCCGGCCCGTCATGCGCCGCCTGCTGGAGGCCGCCCGCCAGACGCCGGGGGTACAGCGGGTGCACCGCTTGCGGGCTCGGCTCCACGGCGAGCGGGTGCTGGCCGACGTGGTCATCGCGGTGGATCCCGGGCTGACGGTGGAGCGGGGCCACGACATCGCCGAGTCGGTGGAGCAGGCCCTGCACCGGGCCCTGCCGGAGCTCGCGGACGTGACGGTGCACGTGGAGCCCGGCGACGTCACCCGAAGCGCCCGGTGATGTAGGCCTCGGTGCGGGGATCCCGGGGATTGGAGAAGAGGCGCTCCGTCTCGTCGAACTCCACCAGCTCCCCCATCAGGAAGAAGCCCACGTAATCCGAGACCCGCGCGGCCTGCTGCATGTTGTGGGTGACGATGACGATGGTGACCGAGTGCTTCAGCTCGGCGATGAGGTCCTCGATGCGCTGGGTGCCGACGGGGTCGATGGCGCTGGTGGGCTCGTCCATGAGCAACACCTCGGGCGAGACCGCCAGGGCCCGGGCGATGGCGAGGCGCTGCTGCTGGCCGCCCGACAGGGCCAGGCCCGGGGCCGTGAGCCGGTCCTTCACCTCGTCCCACAGCGCGGCCTGACGGAGCGCCCGCTCCACCGCCTCATGGAGCACCACCCGCCGCCGCTCGCCGGCCAGGCGCAGCCCTACCGCCACGTTGTCGAAGATGTTCATGGTGGGGAAGACCACGGGCTTCTGGAAGACCATGCCCACCCGACGGCGGATGGCGATGGGGTCGACCCGGGGCCCGTAGATGTCCTCGCCGTTGAGCAGCACCGTGCCCTCCACCCGCGCGGTGCGGGTCAGGTCGTGCATGCGGTTGAGCACCCGCAGGAAGGTGGTCTTGCCGCATCCCGACGGACCGATGAGGGCGGTGACGCGGCGGGCCGGGATGCCCAGGCTCACGTCGGTGAGGGCCCGGCGCTGGCCGTAGTAGACGGAGACGTTGCGCGCCTCCATGGCCAGGGTCGGCGCCGCCGTGTCGGCCGCCTCGGCGCCGAAGGCCTGCTCCACCAGCACCGCCGCCGACTCTGCCTCCAGGGCTGCCTTGGCCGGGATCGCCATGCCGTGACCTCCTCGATGCGGTTCAGATCCGCTGCCGGATGACCCACCGGGCCGCCAGGGTGGTGGCCAGGATCATCAGCACCAGCAGCAGCGACGCCGCCCACGCCTGCGCGTGCCACTCCTGGAAGGGGCTGATGGCGTAGACGAAGAGCCGCAGCGGCAGGCTGTCCATGGGCCGGGTCGGGTCGAAGCTGAGGTACGGGTTGCCGAACGCCGTCAGCAGCAGGGGGGCCGCCTCCCCCGCCACCCGGGCCAGGGCCAACAGCGCCCCGGTCACGATGCCGTCCCGGGCCGCGGGCAGCACCACCGAGACGATGACCCGCCAGCGGGGCAGACCCAGCGCCATGCCCGCCTCCCGCAGCTCCCGGGGCACCAGGGCCAGGGCGCTTTCGGTGGAGCGGGTGACGATGGGGATCATCAAGAAGCCCAGGGCCACCGAGCCGGCCAGGGCGGAGAACCGCCGCATGGGCCGCACCACCAGCTGGTAGGCCACCAGCCCCATGATGATGGCGGGCATGCCGCCCAGTACGTCGCCCACCAGGCGCACCACCGGCGCCATGGGGTGGTGGCCGTACTCCGACAGCAGCAGCCCGGCCCCCACGCCCACGGTGACCCCGATGACGCTGGCCATCAGGTCGATGATGAGGGTGCCCACGATGGCGCTGCGCACGCCTCCGCCCGGCTGGCCCACGGGCGCCGGGTCCCGGGTGAAGAAGGCGAGGTCGATGGCTCCCAGCCCCTCGCGCACCACGTAGCCCAGCACCAGGAAGAGGGGGAGCAGCGCCGCCAGGGCCCCGAGCGCCACCAGCGCCGCCATGGCCCGATCCCGAGCCCGGCGCCGCGCCGCGGCCGCATGAGCCGCGGCGGGTGCCCGCCCCGTCATGCCGCCGTCCCCCCCGGGCTCAGCCGCCGCAGGAGCCAGCGGGCGGCCAGGTGCACCGCCACCGCCAGCAGGAAGAGGCAGAAGCCCACGGCGACCAGGCTCGACAGGTGCAGGTCGTCGACGGCTTCGGTGAACTCGTTGGCGATGACCGAGGCCATGGTGGCGCCGGGGCCAAAGAGGGTGGTGGGGATCTGGTGGGTGTTGCCGATGACCATGGTGACGGCCATGGTCTCCCCCAGGGCCCGGGCCAGGGCCAGGATGACGCCGGCCATGATGCCGCCCCGGGCGTAGGGCAGCACCGAGGTGCGCACCACCTCCCACCGGGTGGCCCCCAGGGCGTAAAGAGCCTCCCGCTGCTCCACCGGCACCTGCCGGATGGCATCCCGCGCCACGGAGGCGGTGAAGGGCACGATCATGATGGCCAGCACCAGCACCGCCGACAGCACCCCGATGCCGGCCGGCGGGCCCAGCCAGGGCAGGAGCCACGGCGCCCGGTCCGCGGCCCACAGGTAGACGGCCAGCTCCCCCTGCCGCACCGCGGGCACCAGCACGAAGATACCCCAGAGCCCGTAGACGACGCTGGGCACGGCCGCCAGGAGGTCGGCCAGGTAGGCCACCACGCCGCCCAGGGGTGGGGGCGCGTACTCGGTCACGAAGAGGGCCACGGCCAGCGCGGGCAGCACGGAGAGGGCCAGCGCCAGGAAGCTGGTGAGCAGCGTCCCCACCACGAACGGCAGCGCCCCGAAACGCATCTCCAGGGCCGGGTCCCAGCGGGTGCCCGTCAAGAAGCCCACCAGGCCGAAGCGCCGCAGCGCCTGGGAGCCCCCGGCGTACAGGTGGTAGGCGGTCAGCGCGGCGGCCAGCACCACGCCGCCCGCCAGCAGCAGCACCAGGCCGAAGAAGATCCGGTCCCCCGCCGGGCCGTAGAGAAGGCGATGGCCCGTCCCCGCCCTGCCGCTGCTGTGAGGCGGCTCGGCTCGAGCCTGCGGCCCGGGCTCCCGGCCCGCCGCCTGACTGGACGTCGCGATGCTACCGAGACCCCCCACCCGTCGAGCTGAGCCCGCGCGCCCCCGCCCCGGCCAGCAGGGGCTGACCCCGGTAGACCAGCCCCTGCAGCAGGGCCTCGGCGCGGCTCACCAGCGCCTGCGGCAGCCTGGCGTAGTGCAGGGGCTCGTTGAAGGCCTGGCCGTCGTGCACGATCCACCACAGCAGCCGGGCCAGCGCCCGGGCCTGCTGGATGGAGTCGGTGGACAGGCTGAGATCCTGGTACACCAGCAACCACGTCAATCCTGCGATGGGGTAGCCTTCGGGGGCGTCCGTGTCGGTGAGGGAGACGCGGGTGTCGGCAGGCATATCCCCCTCGGCCGCCAGCGAGACGCTCTCGAGGCTCGGCATCACCCATCGGCCGGCCCGGTTTTGGACGGCGCCGTACGCCAGCCCTTGGCCCAGGGCGTAGACCAGTTCGACGTAGCCGATGGCCCCCGGGATCTGGCGCACCAGGCCGGCCACCCCCTCGTTGCCCTTGCCGCCCAGCCCCACCGGCCACGCCACGCTGGTGCCGACGCCTACCCGCCGGCGCCAGCGGGATGACACCTTGGCCAGGTAATCGGTCCAGACGAAGGTGGTGCCCGACCCGTCCGAACGGTGCACCACCACCAGCGGAAGGGGCGGCAGGTCGACTCCCGGGTTGACGGCCCGGATGCGGGGGTCGTTCCAGCGCACGACCTCCCCCAGGAAGATGTCGGCCAGGAGCTCACCCGTGAAGCGCAGCGGCACGTCGACCCGGGGCAGGTGGTAGGTGACGACCACCGCGCCCAGCGCGGTGGGGATGTGCAGGACGGGGCCGGGGTACTGGGCCAGCTGGGCGTCGGTGAGGAAGGCGTCGGAGGCGCCGAAGTTGACCGTGCGCTCCCGCAGCTGGCGCTGGCCTCCGCCCGACCCGATGGACTGGTAGTTGACCCGCACGCCCGTCAGCCGGTAATACTCGTCGAAGTAGCGGGAATAGAGGGGATAGGGAAAGGTCGCCCCGGCGCCGGTCAGCGTCTCGGCTGCCCGGGCGCCCGGCGGCTGCGGCACGGCCGCCGGGGCCACCAGGGCGGCCGCCAGCGCCAGGACGAGGACGGCCACACGCCGAGCGCCCGACGCCGCACATCCCGCGCCGTCGGCGGCCGTCTCCCTCGCCTGCACCATCCTGCCCCCCGACTGCAGCTCTCGCTCAGCTTCATGGTGTCGGGCCGTTGTTTCCCGGGTTATACAGCCTTGTTTCGAACCCGTTAAGGCGGTATCGTGCAGCCAGAGAGGTGGTGGCCGTCCCTTCGTGAGCCTGGTGCTGGAGGGTCTCGTCAAACGGTTCGGCCAGGTGGAGGCGCTGCGGGGCGTCAGCTTCACGGTGCCCAGAGGCTGCGTCTACGGCCTCATCGGCCCCAACGGCGCCGGCAAGACCACCACCATGCGGGCCATCCTGCGCATCGTGGAGCCGGACGCCGGCCGCATCACGTGGGAGGGCACCCCCGTCGAGGAGCTGCCGCTGGCCACCTTCGGCTACCTCCCCGAGGAGCGCGGCCTCTACCCCAAGATGCGGGTGCGGGACGAGCTGCGCTTCTTCGGCGAGCTGCACGGCATGCGCCGCTCCCAGCTGGACGAGGCCCTGGAGAGCTTCGCCCGGCTGCTCGACATGCGCGACATCCTGGACCGACGGGTGGAGGACCTCTCCAAGGGCAACGCGCAGAAGGTGCAGTTCGCCGCAGCCTGCCTGCACCGGCCCGCGGTGCTGATCCTCGACGAGCCCTTCGAGGGGCTGGATCCCGTCAACGTGCGGCTGTTCAAGCGGGCGGTGGAGCACCTGCGGGCCGAGGGCGCCACCATCCTCTTCTCCAGCCACCGCATGGAGCACGTGGAGGCGCTGTGCGACCGGCTCTGCCTCATCAGCGGCGGGCGGGTGCTGGTGGAGGGCAGCGTGGAGCAGGTGCGGCGCGCGACGGGCCGGAGGGTGCTTCGCCTGGCCTGGGAGCA
>DATCKV010000043.1:0-3796 GCA_036564285.1 Limnochordales bacterium | reverse complement strand
GTAGCGCACGTGCCCGATGGCCGTCGGCCCCGGCAGCCGCTCCAGCTGCTCGGGACGCAGCACGTCGGAGACGAGCCCCATGCCCCGGTGCAGGAAGACCCGGCCCCGGCCGTCGGTGCTGGCGATGCCGGCGCTCTCCTGGCCGCGGTGCTGCAGGGCCAGCAGCGCCCACTGCACCGCCGACGCGGCCTGGGGGTGGCCCACCACCGCGGCGACGCCGCACTGGTCCCGAGCCTCCCGGCCGGGCAGCCGCCGCGGCCCCAGGGCGCTCACGGCCGTGCGGCCTCCTCCAGGGCGTCTTCCCAGGCTGACCGCAGGCGCTCCGACGGCTCGTCGAGCACGACGCCCAGGCCCTCCACGGCCAGGCGCAGCCGGCCGGGCTCGACGCGGCCCACGGCCCGCACGGGGATGCCGCCCCTCTCGGCGGCCAGCGCCTCGAGCGCGGCCAGGGAGGCCGGCGAGACGGAGGCCACCCAGACGGGCCCCCCGGCCCCGAACAGCAGGGCCTCGGCCGACGCCGTCAGGGCCGGCAGCGTCACGTCGAAGCCGGCGGCCTGCTCCGGAGCCCCCAGGGCGGCCTCGCACAGCGCCGCCCCGAGGCCCCAGCGGCCCGCCGTGTGGCACGAGGCCAGCAGGCCCCGCCGCCCGGCTTCGGCCACAAAGGCGATGGCCCGGCGCTCCTGCTCCAGGTCCACCGGCCACGGCCCCTCTCCCTGCCAGAAGGAGGGGTAGCCCAGCACCAGCACCACGTCGCCGGCCCGCTGAAAGACGGACGGGACCGGCCGCTCCCCTTCCAGGAGCCCGACCATGCCCACGATGGCGGTGGGCAGCACGGCCCGGGTCCCCGCCCCGCCGGCCCCGGCGCCGGCCAGCTCCTCGGGCACCGTCTCGTTGTAGAGGGAGACGTTGCCGCCCGTCACCGGGATCCCCAGCCCGGTGCAGGCGTCGCCCATGCCCGCCACCACGTCGGCCAGCTCCTGCATCACCTCGGGGCGCTCGGGGTTGCCCAGGTTGAGGCCGTTGGTGATGCCGACGGGCACCGCTCCCGTGGCCGCCACCTTGCGGGCCCCCTCCAGCACCGCCTCCGCCCCCACGGCCCAGGCGCCCGCACCGGCCCGGGCCAGCCACTCCGCGCCGTTGACCGTCACGGCCACCATGGGCGGGCGCTCGGCCGGCTCTGCCGGCGGCCCGGGCGGCGCGCCCGGCACGGCCTCCTGCGGGAGCAGCCGCAGCACGGCCGCATCGTGTCCCGGCGGCAGCACCGTGCGCACGCCCACCATGTGGTCGTACTGCCGGTAGACCCAGGCCCGGCTGCCCCCGTGCACCGAGCCCAGGTGGCCCACCAGCCTGGCGCCCAGCGCCCGGCGCAGATCCTCGGCCCCCTCGCCCCGCACCGCCTCACCCGCCGGCGCCGAGCCCCGGAGGCTGCCGGACGGGGAGGCGGGCAGGGACGGCCGCCGAGGCGGCGGCGCCGGGTGCCGGGGCGCGCCGTCCGCCAGCAGCCGGGCCGGCACGTCGGCCACCAGCAGGCCGCCGGCGTACACCCGCAGCCGGCCCGTGTCGGTGACCGCCCCGATGGGCGCGGCCGCGAGCCGCCAGCGCCGGAAGACCCGCTCCACCTCCGCTTCCCGTCCGGCCTGCACCACCAGCATCATCCGCTCCTGCGACTCCGACAGCATCCGCTCGAAGGGCGTCATGCCCGGCTCCCGGCAGGGCACGCGGTCCAGGTCGAGGTCGATGCCGGTGCCGGCCCGGGCGGCCAGCTCGGAGGCGGCCGCGGTGATGCCGGCGGCGCCCAGGTCCTGGATGCCCACCACGGCCCCGGTGTCCAGGGCCTCCAGGCAGGCCTCGATGAGCAGCTTCTCGGTGAAGGGATCCCCCACCTGGACCCGGGGCCGCTGCTCGCCGCCCTCCCCGTCCCGGAACGTGCGGGAGGCCAGGAGCCCGGCGCCGTGGATGCCGTCCCGCCCCGTCAGCGCCCCCACCAGGTAGACCCGGTTGCCGGGCCCGTCGGCCCGGGCCCGGGCCACCCGGTCCGCCCGCACCCACCCCACGCACATGACGTTGACCAGGGGGTTGGTCTCGTAGCAGGGGTCGAAGGCCACCTCGCCGCCCACGGTCGGCACCCCGATGGCGTTGCCGTAGCCGGCGATGCCGGCCACCACCTCCCGGAAGAGGTAGCGGCTGCGGGCGCCGTCAGGGGGCCCGAACCGCAGCGAGTCGAGCAGCGCCACCGGCCGGGCTCCGGCCGCGAGCACGTCGCGCACGATGCCGCCCACCCCGGTGGCTGCGCCCTGGTACGGCTCCACGTAGGAAGGGTGGTTGTGCGACTCCAGGCGCACCGCCACCGCCCAGCCGCCGCCGATGGCCAGCACGCCCGCGCTCTCCCCGGGCCCCATCACCACCCGGGGGCCGCCGGTGGGCAGCCGCCGCAGCGCCTCCCGGGAGTGCTTGTAGGCGCAGTGCTCGGACCAGGCCACGGAGAACATGCCCAGCTCGGTCCACGTGGGCACCCGCCCCAGGCCCTCCCGGATGCGCTCGAACTCCAGGTCCGTGAGGCCCAGGCTGCGCCAGCGCGCCCCGGCCACGATGTCGGAGGCGGTGGGATCCCCCGGCCAGTCGGCCGCTCTCTCAGCCCGGCCCGGCGCGGCCTGCACCCGCTCAGCCGCCACGGCCGTCACCCCGCGCCGCCGCCACCGGCTCCCGCCCCCGGCGCTCTGCCAGCCAGCGGCCCAGCGAGAGCCATATCCGCACCCCGTCCTGGCTGCCCAGCAGCGCCTCCGACGCCCGCTCGGGGTGCGGCATCAGCCCCAGCACGTTGCCTTCAGGGTTGGTGAGCCCGGCGATGGCGCCCGCCGCCCCGTTGGGGTTGAAGCGCGGCTGCTCCCGGGCGTCCTCGCCGCCGGGCCCGCAGTAGCGCAGCGCGACCTGGCCCCGGCGCTCGATGGCCTCCAGCTCCTCGGGCCAGGCGAAGTAGTTGCCCTCGTAGTGGGCGATGGGCAGCACCAGCACCTCGCCGCGCCGGTAGAGGAGGGTGAAGGGGGTGTCCACCCGCTCCACCCGCACGGTGACCGGCCGGCAGATGAAGCGCAGCGAGCGGTTGCGCCGCATGGCCCCCGGCAGCAGCCCCGCCTCCAGCAGGATCTGGAAGCCGTTGCAGATGCCCAGCACCGGCATGCCCTCGGCCGCCCGGGCCCGGACGGCCTGCATCACCGGCGCCAGGGCCGCGATGGCGCCGCTGCGCAGGTAGTCGCCGTACGAGAAGCCCCCGGGGATGACCACCGCGTCGATGCCCGAGAGATCCCGCTCCTCGTACCAGACGGGCACCGCCTCCAGGGCGGCCTCGGGGCCGGCCGCGTGGTTGATGGCGTGCAGCACGTCCCGGTCGCAGTTGGTGCCGGGGAAAGTGATCACCCCGACCCTGGCCGCCCTCACGGGGCCGCCCCCACTTCGAAGGACTCGATGACGGGGTTGGCCAGCAGGCGCTGGGCCATGGCCCGGGCCCGCTCCAGGGCCTCCTCCTGGCTGGCGGCCTCCAGCTCCAGGGCGATGCGGCGCCCGATGCGCACCGCCACCACCCCCGGGAAGCCCAGAGCCTGCAGGGCGCTGCGGGTGGCTTCGCCGGGGGGATCCAGCACCCCCTCCCGGGGCATCACGTGGACGAAGACGGTGAATCGAGCCACCGGGCCGCCTCCTCGATGCGCCGCCGCACCTCGGCGTAGGTCTCCTCCACCCGGCCCAGGTCCCGCCGGAAGCGGTCCTTGTCCATGCGCTCGCCGCTGCCCACCTCCCAGAA
>DATCKV010000042.1:0-1757 GCA_036564285.1 Limnochordales bacterium | reverse complement strand
GCCTCCTGCTCCTCGGGCGTCAGCTCGATCTCCACGATGCGCTCCACGCCGCGCCCGCCCAGGATCACCGGCACCCCCACGTAGATGTCGCGGTGGCCGAACTGCCCGTCGAGGTAGGCGATGGCCGGCAGCAGGCGCTTGCGGTCCAGCAGGATGGCCTCCACCATCTCGGCCACCGACGCCCCGGGGGCGTAGTAGGCGCTGCCCGTCTTGAGCAGCTCCACGATCTCGCCGCCGCCCCTGCGGGTGCGCTCCACGATGGCGTCGAGCCGCTCCCTGGGGATCAGCTTCTCCACGGGGATGCCCCCGGCGTAGGAGTACCGCACCAGCGGCACCATCTGGTCGCCGTGCCCGCCCAGCACGAAGGCGCTGACGTCCTTGACGGAGATGCCCAGCTCCATGGCCAGGAAGGTGCGGAACCGGGTCGAGTCCAGCACGCCCGCCATGCCCATGACCCGCCGCGTCTCCCAGCCCAGGTAGCGCCACGCCGCGTAGGTCAGCACGTCCACCGGGTTGCTGACCACGATGACGTAGGCGTCGGGGGAGTACCGCTTGATGTTGCGGCAGACCTCCTCCACGATGGCGGCGTTGGTCTTGAGCAGGTCGTCGCGGCTCATGCCCGGCTTGCGGGCGATGCCCGCGGTGATGACCGCCACCTGGGAGCCCCGGGTCTCCTCGTACCCGTTGCTGCCCACGATGCGCACGTCGTACCCCATCAGCGGCGCCGCCTCCTGGAGGTCCAGGGCCTTGCCCTGGGGTACGCCCTCGATGACGTCCACCATGACGATGTCGGTCAGCCCTCGCATCGCCAGCCAGTGAGCGGTGGTCGCGCCCACATTCCCGGCTCCGACGATGGTGACCTTGGGTCGCACGGCTGCATCGCCCCCCTGCGCCGATGAACCGCCTACGGCACGAAGGTGGTGCCCCCCCGGCCGTAGACGGCTTCTTCCAGCCGCTCCAGCGCCGTGATGACGGCCCGCCGCCCCGTCTGCTCCACGAACTCCACGCACGCCCGCACCTTGGGCCCCATGCTGCCCGGCGGGAACTCCCCCGCCTCCAGGTACCGCCGGGCCTCCGCCGCCGTCACCCGGCCCAGGGGCCGCTGCGCGGGCGTCCGGTAGCCCAGGTAGACCTGCGGCACGTCGGTGGCCACCACCAGCAGGTCCGCGTGCATCTGCACCGCCAG
Source organism: Limnochordales bacterium (assembly GCA_036564285.1). GTDB lineage: Bacteria > Bacillota > Limnochordia > Limnochordales > Geochordaceae > Geochorda. Next base: position 571 of record DATCKV010000042.1, on the reverse strand, counting down.
ACGGGAGGCGGCCAGATCCTTGTCGATGACAGCTTCGACACCGGTTAGCGAATATCCCGCCTCCCGGATCACCGGGATGCCGCCGCCCCCCACCGCGATGACCACCACCCCCGCCTCCACCAGGTCCCGGATGGTCTGGGCCTCCACGATGGAGACGGGGTCGGGGGAGGGCACCACCCGCCGCCACCCCCGGCCGGCGTCCTCCACGTAGACATGGCCCGTACGCCGGGCCAGCTCCCGGGCCTGCTCCTCGGTGTAGAAGGGGCCGATGGGCTTGGTGGGGCGGCCGAAGGCGGGATCCCGGGGGTCCACCACCGTCTGGGTCAGCACCGTCACGACGCTCTTCTCGATGTTGGCCCGCACCAGCTCGTTGTAGAGGGTCTGCTGGATGAGGTAGCCCAGCAGCCCCTGGCTCTGGGCGCCGCAGACATCCAGGGGCATGGTCGGCACGCCGCGCTCGAGGCCCGCCTCCTGCTGCAGCAGGATGGCGCCCACCTGGGGGCCGTTGCCGTGGGTGATGACGAGCCGGTGGCCACGCTGGATGAGCCGGACCAGCTGACGGCCGGTCTGC
>DATCKV010000041.1:0-4054 GCA_036564285.1 Limnochordales bacterium | reverse complement strand
TCCGAAGGGGCGCGGCCATGGTCATCCGCTGGCGGGGCCTTCGGGCGTGGATCGGGCTGGCGCTCGCCCTCTGGGCCGGCTCGGCGCTGGCCTACCTCATCGGCGGGCGCACGGTGGCGGTGCTGTCGCGGCTGGTGGTGGCCCGGCTCGTGCCCATCTACAAGGTCGACGTGGCCGAGCGGCGCGTCGCGCTCTCGTTCGACGCGACCTGGGGCACCTCCCGCACGGACCGGCTGCTGGAGATCCTGCGCCGCCACGGCGTCAAGACCACCTTCTTCCTGGCCGGCAACTGGGTGGAGCGGTATCCGGAGTACGTGCGCAAGATCGCCGCCGAGGGGCACGAGATCGGCAATCACTCCTACACCCATCCTCACATGGCCTCCCTCAGCGCCGACCAGATCCGCCAGGAGCTGGAGCAGAACCAGCGGCGCATCGACGCCCTGGTGGGCCGGCCCGACGTGCTCCTCTTCCGGCCGCCCTTCGGAGAGTACAGCGACACCGTCATCCGGGTGGCGTCGGAGCTGGGCTACTACACCGTCCAGTGGTCCGTGGATTCTCTGGACTGGCAGGACCTCAGCGCGGACACCATGGTGGAGCGCATCCTGCGCGGCATCGAGCCGGGCGACATCGTGCTGTTCCACAACGACGGCACCCACACCCCGGAGGCCGTGGACCGCCTCATCCCGCTGCTGAAGGCGCGGGGCTTCCGCATCGTGCCCGTCTCCCAGCTCATCTATCACACCTTCTACATCATCGACCCCCACTCCGGGCTCCAGCGCCGCCAGCCCCTGCCGCCCATCCAGCCGCCGCCGGCTCGCTGAGGGGGGCGGGGCATGTTCGTGGCGGTGGATGCCAGACGGCTGCGCACCGCGCTGGGGGTCGCGCTCCTGCTGGCCGGTGCGGCGGTGGCCCTCTGGGCGGAGACTCGCCCGCGGCCGCACGACGCGGCCGAGCTGCCCCTCGACCCAATGCCGGCCGGCGCGCCCGGCGTCGGCGCCATCTACCGAGGGCCGTCCGATGTCCCCTGGGCGGCCCTGGCCGTCAACGTGGACTGGGGCGAGGAGGTGCTGCCGCAGATGCTGGACGTGCTGCGCCGACACCGCGTGCGCGCCACCTTCTTCCTGACGGGTCGGTGGGCCCAGAAGTTCCCCGAGCTGGCCCGCCGCATCGCCCGGGAGGGCCATGAGATCGGCAACCACGGCTGGGACCACCTCCACCCCAAGGAGCTGGACGACGCCGAGCTGCGGCGGATGGTGGCCGACAACGCCCGGCTGCTGGAGTCGCTGACGGGGCGGCGCCCCACCCTCTTCGCACCGCCCTACGGGGAGGTGGATGAGCGGGTGGTGCGGCTGGCCGGGGCCGAGGGCCACCGCACCGTCATGTGGACGGTGGACACCATCGACTGGGAGCAGCCGCCGCCCGAGGTGATCCTGCAGCGGGTGGCCAGGCGCCTGGATCGGGGCGCCATCGTGTTGATGCACCCCACCCCGGCCACGGTGCAGGCGCTGCCGGACATCCTGCGCCTGGTGGCCGAGCGCGGGCTTGCCTGCGTCACCGTGGGCGAGATGGTGGCCGCCCTGGACGGGGCCGGGCACCGGGTCAGCGAGCCCGTCCAATGACCTCCCAGACGCCGGGATCCTCCAGCCCGAGCCGCCACAGGGCCACCCCGCCCAGCCCGTAGCGCCGCACCAGCTGGCTCTTGTAGCCGGCGCTGTACCGGTCTTCGAACCAGACCTGGCGGTCGCCGGCGATGAAGTAGGGGGCCTTGGCAGCGCCGTCCCACCGCAGGGTGGCCCCGTAGCGGGCCATTCGCTCCACGGCCTGGGCGTAGGTCAGCGCCCTGCCCTGGCCGCCGCTCCACTCGTAGCCGTAGGCGGGAAGGCCCAGGATCACCTTGCGGGAGGGCACCCGGGAGACGGCGTAGCGCACCACCTGCTCCACCCAGCCGATGGAGGCCACCGGCCCCGGCGGGCCGTCGGCGTGGTGCTCGTCGTAGGTCATCAGCCACAGGCCGTCGGCGCTTCGACCCAGCGCCCGGTAGTCGTAGGCGGCCGAGAAGGCCTGGGACGGGTCGTCGGCGGTGCGGGCGGGCACCGCGACGCCCAGGTAGCGGCCGTCCCGGCGGAGCCGGTCGGCCAGCTCCTGGACGAAGGCCGACAGCGCCTCCCGATCGCCCGGCGGCACCCCCTCCAGGTCCAGGGTGATGCCGTCCAGGCCGTGGCGTTCGGCCTCCCGGGCCAGGGCGTCGACGGCCCGGGCTCGGGCGTCGGGGTCCGTCAGGAGCGCGTGGGCAGCCGCTCCGTCGAAGCGGCCGTCGGGAGCGTTGTGCACCAGGGCGTAAACGGCCAGGCCGTGGGCCTCCGCGGCCTGGCGCACCTGGCGAAGGGTGGCGTCGGCCGTGGGGGAGCGCAGCTGCCCGCTCGCGTCCACGGCCCAGGCCCAGACCGAGACGGCACGGATACGGTCGGCGTGGGCCTGCAGGGAGGCGTACGAGGCGGCGTCTACGTAGTAGGCGGCCACCAGCGTGCCCGCCGGCTCCCCGGAGGCGACGCCGGGGCGGGAAGCGGACGGCGCGCCCTGCAGGGCCGATCCGACCAGCCACACCACCAGGGCCACCACGATGGCCAGATTGGAACCGGACATGCCGGGGGTGCCATTACGCTCCGCAGCGCGCGGCGCCTGCAGGGAAAAGAGGCCGCAGTTGGGCAGCGGCGGCGGCGCCGCCAGATGCCGGGCAGCCCGGGCCGGCGGCGGCGCCGGCTATAATGGGGAGAGTCGGCCGTGGGACGGGAGGCACCGGCTTGGCTTCGACCATCCGCAGGACCGTGCTCGACAACGGCGTGCGCATCGTGACCGAGGCCGTGGACGACCTGCGCTCGGCGGCGCTCAGCATCTGGGTGGACGTGGGCTCCCGGGACGAGGCGCCCCACGAGCAGGGCATCTGCCACTTCATCGAGCACATGATGTTCAAGGGCACCGAGCGCCTCAGCGCCCGGGCCATCGCCGAGCGCATCGATGCCATCGGCGGCCAGCTCAACGCCTTCACCACCAAGGAGCAGACGTGCTACTACGCCCGGGTGCTGGGAGAGCACCTGTCCGAGGCCGTGGATCTCCTGGCGGAGATGCTCCTCTTCTCCCGGATGGATCCCGCCGACATCGCCAAGGAGCAGGGGGTCATCGTCGAGGAGATCCGGATGTACGAGGACACCCCCGACGAACTGATCCACGACCTGGTGGCCCGGGCCTACCTGGGTCGCCATCCCGCCGGGCGGGCCGTCCTGGGGACGCGAGAGTCGGTCTCGGCCTTCACCCGGGAGCAGGTGCTGGACTTCGTGCGGCGCCACTATACGGGGCGCCGGCTGGTGGTCGCGGCGGCCGGGCGGGTCGACCACGATAGCCTGGTGGAGCAGATCGCCCGGCACTTCAGCGGGCTGCCCGCGGGGGAGCCGCCCCGACGGGCGGCTCCCGTAGAGGGCGAGTACCGGTGGCTGGTGCGAGCTCGCAAGACGGAGCAGGCCCACCTCTGCCTCAGCACGCCCGGCATCCGGGCCAACAGCCCCGACAAGTGGACCATGCTGGTGCTCGACACGGTGCTGGGAGGCGGGGTCAGCTCGCGGCTCTTCCAGGAGCTGCGGGAGGAGCGGGGCTGGGTCTACTCCACTTACTCGTACCACACGGCCCTCTCCGACGTGGGCTACTTCACCATCTACGCGGGCGCCAGCCCCGAGCGGGCGCCGGCCGTGCTGGAGCTGGTGGAGCAGCAGCTGGCCGCGCTGGCGGCCGCCGGCATCACCCAGGCGGAGCTGCGTCGGGCCCAGGAGCACCTCAAGGGCTCCATCCTGCTGAGCATGGAGAGCATGAGCTACCGGGCCAACCGCCTGGCCCGGGCCGAGCTGTCGGGGGAGCCGTACCTCTCCCCGGACCAGCTCATCGCCTGCATCGAGGGGGTCGACGCCGACCAGGTGCACCGCCTGGCGGCGAGGCTGTTCGTGCCCGAGGCGTACGCCTTCGCGGCGGTGGGCCCCGTGCCGTGGAGGACCCAGCGCCGCCTGGC
>DATCKV010000040.1:0-3129 GCA_036564285.1 Limnochordales bacterium | reverse complement strand
CTCTTCGGGTACACCCTGCGCAGCACCGTGGAGGCGGTGGCCGACGAGCTGGCCTCCGCCGCCACCCTGCTCATGGGGCAGGCCGACGAGGGGGTGCCGGCGGTGGTGGCCCGGGGGTTCTTCGACGCCAGGCGGGCCGTGCAGATCGCCGGCCAGCAGGAAGCGTCGGCCGCTCGGCTGGTGCGGCCCGCCGAGCGGGATCTCTTCGCCTGAGAGGGGAGCACGAGGCGGTGCGGTTGGGAACCATCCTGCGCGGTGACGAAGCCCATCTCGTGGTACGGGTAGACGGCTCCATGGTGGACGTGACGCGCGCCGCCCGCACGGCCCGCTGGGCCTCGGAAGGGCTGCCGCTGAGCCTGAGGCGGCTGGTGGACGCCTTCGACGCGGGCGACCCCCGGCCCATGGAGGCCCTGAAGCGGCTGGTGGAGGCGGCCCGGGCGGGGGCCCACGACGAGCTGCTGGAGGCCGACTCCCCCGCCATCCGGTGGCTGCCGCCCCTGGTGCCGCCCAAGATGCTGGCGGTGGGCCTCAACTACTGGGACCACTGCCGGGAGCAGAACGCCGAGCCGCCCCGCCAGCCGGTGCTCTTCCCCAAGTGGCCCAACGCGCTCAACGCCCACCGCCGCCCCATCGCGCTGGCCCCGGGCAGCCGCCAGGTGGACTTCGAGGCAGAGCTGGCCGTCATCGTGGGCCGGCGATCCCGGGGGCTTCGGCCTGAGCGCGCGCTGGAGGCGGTCTTCGGCTACACCACCTTCAACGACGTGACGGCCCGCGACTACCAGAAGGGCGACGGGCAGTGGGGCCGGGGCAAGTCGCAGGACACCTTCGCCCCGGTGGGCCCGTGGGTGGTCACCGCCGACGAGATCCCGGACCCCCAAGGCCTGCGCATCGGCAGCCGGGTCAACGGCGCGGCCTTCCAGGCGTCGACCACGGCGGAGATGATCTTCCCGGTGCAGGAGCTGCTGGCCTTCATCACCCAGGGCATCACCCTGGTGCCGGGGGATCTCATCGCCACGGGCACCCCCGCCGGGGTGGGGGTCTACCGCAACCCGCCCGTCTTCCTGAAGCCCGGCGACGAGGTCGAGGTGGAGATCGAAGGCATCGGGCGCCTGGTCAACCCGGTGGTAGGGCCCGACGAGGCGGGCATGCTCGAGCTGCCCTCCCGCTGGCCCTACTGACCCGGCCCCGGCTTGGGGAGGGGCCGGGCCGGCCGGTCCGGCCCCTCACGGCACCTGCAGCACCAGCTTGCCGAAGTGCCGGCGCTCCTCCATGATGCGGTGCGCCTCCGCGGCGGCGGCCAGGGGCAGCACCCGGTCCACCACGGGCCGCAGCCGGCCCTCCTCCACGAAGGGCAGCAGCCGCAGGAGCTCCCCCTTGCTGCCCATGTACGAGCCGAAGATCTGGAGCTGCCGGGCGAAGACGTAGCGGATGTCGGTGACCCCCTGGGGCCCGGTGGTGGCGCCGCAGGTCACCAGCCGCCCGCCGTGGGTGAGGCTGCGCAGGCTCTTCTCCCAGGTGGCCTGCCCCACGTGCTCGAAGACCACGTCGACGCCCCGCCGGCCCGTCAGCGCCCGCACCTCCTCGTCCACCGCCTGGCGGCTGTGGTCCAGCACTACGTCGGCGCCCAGGCGGCGGGCCCGCTCCACCTTGTCGGGGCTGCCGACGGTGGCGATGACCCGGGCGCCGAAGAGGCGGGCGATCTGGATGGCCGCGGAGCCCACGCCGCTGCCGGCGCCCCAGATCAGCACCGTTTCCCCCGGCTGCACCCGGGCCAGGGTTACCAGCATGTGCCAGGCCGTCAGGAAGACCAGCGGCACTGCCGCCGCCTCGGTGAAGTCGAGGTTGGCCGGCATGGGGACGACGTTGGCCGCCGGCACCACCACGTACTGCGCGTAGCCGCCGTCGGAGCGGCTGCCCAGCACGTCGTACTGCGGGCAGAGGTTGTCGCGCCCCTCCAGGCAGGCCCGGCAGCGGCCGCAGCTGAGGCCGGGGTTGACGATGACCCGGCTGCCCGGCTCGGGGCCCGCCGCGCCCGGCCCCAGCGCGTCCACCTCGCCCGCCACGTCCGCGCCCGGGATGCGGGGCAGGGGCACCGTCCGTCCCGGCAGGCCCTGGCGGTTCCAGAGGTCCAGGTGGTTGAGGGCCACCGCGCGCACCCGGATCCGCACCTGCCCCGGCCCCGGCTCGGGCACGGGCACCTCCTCCAGCTGGAGCACCTCGGGGCCCCCGTGCCGGTGAAAGCGCACCGCCTGCATGGTCGCCGTCGCCACCGCGGCTGGCACCTCCTCCGCGCTGTCGGGGAGTGGGTTTGGTGCCGGAGCGCCGATCCCTCTCCAGGACTCCCCGGAGGTCGGGGCGAACTGGCGCCCCGGAGCGTAAGGAGCTTCGGGGGAGGTGCAGAGCGTCCATGCCGGTTGCGGCGACCCGGATGCAGTCGGTGGGCACCGAGACGGCTTTCGAGGTGCTGGCGGAGGTGAAGCGGCTGGAGGCGGCCGGCCGGCGGATCTTCAACTTCGCCATCGGAGAGCCCGACTTCAACACCCCGGAGCCCATCAAGCAGGCCGGCATCGCGGCCATCCGGGACAACCACACCCACTACTCGCCCTCGGCGGGCATCGCGCCCCTGAGGGAGGCGGTGGCCCGCCACGCCGGGCGAGCCCGGGGGCTGACGCTGTCGCCCGACGAGGTGGTGATCACCCCCGGCGCCAAGCCCATCATCTACTACACCCTCCTGGCCTGCGTGGACCCTGGCGGCGAGGTCATCTACCCCAACCCCGGCTTCCCCATCTACGAGTCGGCCATCCGGCTGGCGGGCGCGGTGCCGGTGCCCGTCTACCTCCGGGAGGAGCGGGGCTTCGCCCTGGACCCCGAGGAGCTGGCCCGGCGCATCACGCCGCGCACCCGCCTCATCATCCTCAACTCGCCTCACAACCCCACGGGCGGCGTGCTGGGCGCCGACGTGCTCTCGGAGGTGGCGCGCCTGGCGGCGGCGCACGACCTGTGGGTGCTCTCCGACGAGATCTACTCCCGCATCGTCTTCGACCGGGAGTTCGTCAGCATCGCCTCCCTGCCCGGCATGCGGGAGCGGACCGTGATCCTGGACGGCTTCTCCAAGACCTACGCCATGAC
>DATCKV010000039.1:0-4912 GCA_036564285.1 Limnochordales bacterium | reverse complement strand
CGTACCTGCGAGCCGCCATCCAGCGTGCCCCGGACCGGGTGGACCTCTACGTGAGCCTGGTGGAGAGCCTGATGGAGTCGTCCCGCTGGCAGGAGGCCGAGAGCCTGGTGCGGGAGGCCCTGCGGGTCGACTTCCGGGTGCCGGAGCTGCACTACGACCTCGGCCGGATCTTGGAGCAGCGCGGCGACCGTCAGGCCGCCGCGGCCGCCTACCGCCGGGCTCTGGAGGTGGACCCGGCCTTCCTGCCCGCCCGTCTTCGCCTGGAGAGCCTGCAGCCCTCCACCCCGGGTCGGTAAGGCGGCCCTCCGCCCCGCCGGGCGCAGGGCGGCCTCGCCGGGCCGGCTTCCCCATAGACCTTTAGAAGAGCGGGGGACAGCCCCGTACCCCCTACGGGCAGGAGGCTCGACGGGCGATGGCATCACGCCGGCTCAGGCGCGCCGGCCCCCGTCCGACCGGCGCGGCCGTCGAGGGCGGGGAGTCGCTGCCCCTGGCCGATCTGCTGCGCCGGTTGGGGACCGAACCCCGGATCGGCCTGGCACCCCATGAGGCCGCGGCGCGCCTGGCCCGGGACGGGCCCAACGAGCTGCCCGCCTCCGGAGGGCCCGGGCCGTGGCAGCTGCTCTGGGGGCAGGTGGGCTCGTTCATGACGCTCCTGCTGCTGGGCGCCGGCGGCCTGGCGTGGGCCCTGGGCGAGCTGGCCGACGCCCTGGCCATCGCGGCCATCGTGGCGCTCAACGTGGCCCTGGGCTTCGCCCAGGAGTACCGGGCGGAGCAGGCCATCCGGGCCCTGGCGCGCTGGCGCGCCCCCCGGGCGCGGGTGCTGCGGGGCGGACAGGTGCAGGAGGTGGAGGCCCGGGAGCTGGTGGTGGGCGACGTGGTGGTGGTGGAGGCGGGGGATCGGGTGGCCGCCGACGTCCGGCTCCTGGAAGCCTACGGGCTGCAGGCCGAGGAGTCGGCCCTGACGGGGGAGTCGGCACCGGTGCCCAAGGCGCCCGAGGCGCGGCCGTCGCCGGAACGGACGGGGCCGGGGCGGGCAGGCCACGTGCTCTTCGCCGGCACCACGGTGGTGTCGGGCGCCGCGCGGGCGGTGGTGATCCGCACCGGCGCCCACAGCGAACTGGGCCGCATCGCGGCCATGGTGTCGGAGTCGCCCCGGCCCGACAGCCCCCTGCAGGAGTCCCTGGAGCACCTGGCGCGCCGTCTGGTGGCGGCCTGCGTGCTGGCCGTCGCCGTCGTCTTCGGGGTGGGGGTGGCCCGGGGCCAGCCCTGGTACGGCATGCTGCTGGTCTCCATCAGCCTGGCGGTGGCCGCCATCCCCGAGGGCCTGCCGGCGGCGGTGACGGCCTCCCTGGCGCTGGGGGTGCAGCGGATGAGCCGCCGGCGGGCGGTGGTGCGCCAGCTGAGCGCCATCGAGACCCTGGGCTGCGCGACCGTCATCTGCTCGGACAAGACGGGCACCCTGACCCTCAACGAGATGACCGTGACCCGCATCGAGGGCCCGTGGGGGACGGTGGAGGTGGGCGGGCACGGCTTCGTGCCCAGGGGCGGCTTCACCCTGCAGGGCCGTCCGGTGGACCCCCTGAAGCTCGAGCCCCTGGCCCGGCTGCTGGCGGCGGGGGCGCTGTGCGGGCACGGCGACGTGGCGCCCCGCCCACCCCGCTGGGTGGCCGTGGGCGACCCCACGGAGGCCGCCCTGGCCTGCGCGGCCCGCAAGGCGGGGCTGGACCCCTCCCGGCTGCGGGCGCGGCGCCGGGTGCTGGCGGAGGCTCCCTTCGATGCCGCCCGGCGCCGGATGAGCGTGGCCGTGGAGGGGGAGGCGCCGGGGGTGGCCGAGGTGCTGGTCAAGGGGGCCCCCGATGCCATCCTGTCCTGCTCCCGGTGGTGGCAGGGCCCGTCGGGCGAGCGCCCCCTGGAGCCGGCCCGGCGGGCCGGCATCATGCGGCAGGCCGAGGATCTGGCCTCGGCGGGGCTGCGGGTCATCGCGGTGGCCGCGCGGCGGCTCCCTGCCGGGGAGCTGCCGGATCCGGCCCGCCCCCCCGGCGAGGTGGCCGAAGCCCTGGAGCGGGAGCTGACCTTCCTGGGGCTGGTGGCCCTGCGGGACCCGCCCCGACCCGACGTGGCCCAGGCCATCGAGCGGGCCCGACGGGCCCACGTGCGCACCATCATGGTGACCGGCGACCATCCGGCCACGGCTCAGGCCGTCGCTGCGGCCATCGGGCTGGCGCCCCCCGGCGAGGAGGCCCTGACGGGACCCGAGATGGAGCGCATGGGGGACGAGGAACTGCAGGAGGCGCTGCGCCGCCGCCGCATCTTCGCCCGGGTGCCGCCGGCCCAGAAGCGGCGGCTGGTGCGGCTGCTGCGCCAGGAGGGCCACGTGGTGGCCATGACGGGCGACGGCGTCAACGACGCGCCGGCGCTCAAGGAGGCCGACATCGGGGTGGCCATGGGGCTGGCCGGCACCGACGTGGCGCGCCAGGCGTCGGCGCTGGTGCTGCTGGACGACAACTACGCCACCATCGTGGATGCCATCGAGGAGGGCCGCGCCATCTTCGACAATATCCGGCGCTTCGTGCGCTACCTGCTGGGGTGCAACACCGGCGAGATGCTGACCATGCTGGGAGCCAGCCTGCTGGGCCTGCCGGTGCCGCTCACCGCCCTCCAGCTCCTGTGGGTCAACCTGGTGACCGACGGCCTGCCGGCCCTGGCCCTGGGGATGCTGCCGCCGGCGCGCCGGGTCATGGAGCGCCCACCCCGCTCCCGAGCGGAGGGGCTGCTGAGCCGAGGCGCCGTGGAGGAGATCCTGGCTCAGGGGCTGGTCATCGGCCTCAGCACCCTGCTGGTCTTCGTGGCGACGGCGGCGGCCGGAGGGGGAGACCAGCAGGCCCGCACCGCCGCCTTCGCCAGCCTGGTGCTCTCCCAGCTGGCGTACGCCCTGCGGACCGGCGCCGACGCGGGCCGCTTCGGCCTGCCGCCGCCGGTGCTGCTGGTCAGCGTCGCGGCGTCAGGGGCGCTGCTGCTGGCCGTCATCCAGTGGCCGGCCCTGCGGCCCATCTTCGGCACCGCGGCCCTGGGGCCCGAGGGATGGGGCCTGGTGGCGGCCGGGTCGGTGGGGGTCGCGCTGCTGCAGGCCCTGGGCGACCGGGCGGCGGCTGCTGCCGGCCGCCTGGCGGCCCGGCTGGCTCCGGCCCTGTCGCGGGGGCGCGGGGCGTGATAAGATCGGCCCCGTCAGAGAGGTGACAGGCCTTGCCCGGACCTCTGCCCCCGTCCTCCGGCCCGGCCCCCTCCAGCATGACCGGCTTCGGCTCGGCCCGGGGGCCCAGCCCCTGGGGCACCCTGCAGGTGGAGATCCGCACCCTCAACCACCGCTACCTGGACGTGGCGAGCCGTCTGCCCCGCGGCTGGCCGCCCCTGGAGGGCCGGATCCGGGAACGGGTGGCCGCCCGGCTGGTGCGGGGGCGCGTCGAGGTCAGCGTGACGGCGCAGGAGTTTGAGGTCTCCCGGCGAAGTGTGCGGGTGAACGCGGCGGTTATACGCCACTATTGGGAACAATTGACGCAAATTCAGCAGGAGTTGCGCTCCTCGGCGCCCTTTTCCGTGGCGGACCTGCTCTCGCTGCCCGAGGCGGTGCAGGTGGAGGAGTCGTCGCCCGACGAGGAGGCCCTCTGGGCGGCCCTGGTCCCCCTGGTCGACGCGGCCCTGGATCAGGTGGAGCAGATGCGTCGGGCCGAGGGAGCCCGCCTCTGGCGAGAGCTGGAGGGCCGCCTCGCCGCCATCGAGGCGGCGCTGGACCAGCTGCGGGAGCAGAGCCAGCAGTTCGCCCGGGCCTACCAGGAGCGCCTGCTGCGCAGGCTCCAGGGGTTGCTGGCCGGCTCGCCGGAGGCGGCGCAGTGGCGGGCCGCCCTGGAGGACGAGGGCTTCCGCGAGCGCCTGGCCCAGGAGGTAGCCCTCGCGGCCGACAAGGCCGACGTGTCGGAGGAGCTGGAGCGGCTGGCCGAGCACGTGGCCCACATGCGCCAGCTGGCCGGCGAGCCGGCTCCCGGCCGGCGGATGGAGTTCTTGCTGCGGGAGATGGACCGGGAGCTCGCGACGGCCGCGGCCAAGGTGGCGCGGGCCGACGCGGTGCACCGCTTCATCGATCTCCGGGCCGAGGTGGAGCGGATGCGGGAGCAGATCGCCAATCTGGAGTAGGGGGGCCAGCGGGTGGAGATCCGACTGATCAACATCGGCTTCGGCAACATCGTCTCGGCCAATCGCATCGTGGCCATCGTGAGCCCGGAGTCGGCGCCCATCAAGCGCATCATCCAGGAGTCTCGGGACCGGGGGCGCCTCATCGACGCCACCTACGGGCGCCGCACCCGGGCCGTCATCATCACCGACAGCGAGCACGTCATCCTCTCGGCGGTGCAGCCGGAGACGGTGGCCCACCGGCTCAGCAGCAAGGACTCCACGGAGGCGCCCGCGACCGCCCCATGACGGGAGCGTCCCGGCACCGGTGCAGCTGAAGCGGGGCTTCCTGGTGGTGGTCTCGGGCCCCGGGGGCGTGGGCAAGAACACCCTGGTCAACGCGGTGCGCCGCCGGATGCCCGAGCTGCTCTACTCCGTCTCGGTGACGACCCGGCCCCCGCGTCCGGGGGAGCTCCACGGGCGCGACTACTTCTTCGTCACCCCCGAGCGCTTCACCCAGCTGGTGCAGGCGGGTGAGCTGCTGGAGTGGGCCCGCTTCGGGGACCACTGGTACGGCACGCCGGCCCGGTACGTCTCGGAGGCCGTGGCCGCCGGGCGCATCGTCCTGCTGGACATCGACGTACAGGGCGCCCGGCAGCTGCGGGAGTCCCGCCGCCTTGACGCCGTCTTCGTCTTCCTGCTGCCCCCCTCCCTGGAGGCCCTGCGGGAGCGGCTGCTGCGGCGGGCG
>DATCKV010000038.1:0-5421 GCA_036564285.1 Limnochordales bacterium | reverse complement strand
CCCGACCCGCTCTCGCCCACCAGCGCGAAGGTCTCACCCCGGGCGATGGCGAAGGTCACCCGCTCCACGGCCCGCACCCGCAGCCCCCGGCGGATGACGAAGTGCTTCTGCAGCTCCTGCACCTCCACCAGGGGGCGGGCGCCGTCCGGCGCGGGGGCCACCGGCCGATGGGCCGGGCTCACCGCCTCGCGCACGGCCATCACCGCCTCACCTCCGGCACGGCCGGCTCCACGGGGCGCTCCTGGGCCGCGGCGACCTCGTCGAGGAAGCGGCGCCCCCAGCGGCCGGCCCGGGGATCCAGCAGCCAGCAGCGGCTGGTGTGCCGGGCGTCGACCTGCATCGCGGGCGGCTCGAAGCGGGTGCAGACCTCCATGGCATAGGCGCAGCGGGGCGCGAAGGCGCAGCCCGGCGGCTCCTGGTACAGGTCCGGGGGCGACCCGGGGATGGGCTCCAGCTCCCGGCGCCCCTCGGCCTCCGGGTTGGGGAGGGCCCGCAGCAGGGCCCGGCTGTAAGGATGGCGGGTGACGTGGAACAGGTCGTCCACGGGCGCCTCCTCCACCACCTGCCCCGCGTACATGACCACGACCCGGTCGGCCAGCCGCGCCACGATGCCCAGGTCGTGGGTGATGAGCAGGATGGCCATGCCCATGCGCTGCTGCAGGGAAGCCATCAGGTCCAGGATCTGGGCCTGGATGGTGACGTCCAGGGAGGTGGTGGGCTCGTCGGCGATGAGCAGCTTCGGTTCGCACGCCAGCGCCATGGCGATCATGACCCGCTGGCGCATCCCGCCGCTGAACTCGTGGGGGTACTGCCCCAGCCGGGTGCGGGGGTTGGGGATGCCCACCAGGGCCAGCATCTCCGCGGCCCGCTCCATGGCCGCCCGCCGCGAGACCCCCCGGTGCTTCTGCACCACCTCCGCGATCTGCCGGCCCACGGTCATGGTGGGGTTGAGGGAGCTCATGGGGTCCTGGAAGACCATGCCGATCTCGGCTCCCCGCACCCGCCTCCGCTCCCGGTCGCTGAGGGCCGTCAGGTCCCGGCCGTCGAAGCGGATGCGCCCGCCTTCGATGCGGCCCGGCGGCGGCACCAGGCCCATGACGGCCAGGGCCGTCACGCTCTTGCCCGACCCCGACTCGCCCACCAGGGCCACCGTCTCGCCCGGGTGGACCGTGAAGGAGACCCCCCGCACCGCGCGCACCACGCCGGCGTGGGTGTAGAAGTTGACCCGCAGTCCGTCGATCTCCAGCAAGGGCTGCACCTTGGCCGATGACGCCTCCTCTAGCGCCGCTCCCGGGGGTCGAGGGCGTCCCGGAGCCCGTCGCCCAGGAAGTTGAAGCCCAGTAGGATGAGGCTCAGCACCGCGCTGGGGAAGAACAGCTCGTGGGGATACACCCTCAGCACCTGGTACGACGAGTAGATCATGGAGCCCAGGCTGGCCAGGGGGTCCTGCACCCCCAGCCCGATGAAGGAGAGGAACGCCTCCCCGAAGATGGCGCCCGGCACCGTGAGGGTGACGTTGACCAGGATGACCCCCAGGGTGTTGGGGATGACGTGGCGCCAGACGATCTTCAGGGGCGGCACCCCCAGGGCCCGGGCTGCCAAAACGTACTCCTGCTCCTTGATCTGGAGCACCTGCCCCCGCACCAGCCGGGCCATCCCGACCCAGCCCACCGATCCCATGGCGATGACGATGGACCAGAGCCCGGGCCCGACGACCACCACCAGCAGGATGACGATGAGCAGGTACGGGATCCCGTACAGCACGTCGACGATCCGCATCATGACGTCGTCCACGACCCCGCCGAAGTAGCCGGCGATGCCGCCCCAGGCCACCCCGATGACGAGGTCGATGGAGGCCGCCAGGATGCCGATGAGCAGCGAGATGCGCGCGCCGTACCAGAGCCGGGTGAAGATGTCGCGGCCCAGCTCGTCGGTGCCGAACCAGTGCTCGGCCGACGGCGGCAGGTCGGTGTCCAGGAGGCTGGTCTGCCGGTAGTCGTACGGGGTCATGTGGGGGCCGGCGACGGCCATGAAGCCCACCACCAGCAGCACCACCAGCCCCGCCACCGCCATGCGGTTCTGCCGGAAGCGGCCCCATGCGTCGGCCCATCGGCCCACCGGGGGCCGGGTGATGGCCTCGGCGCGCTCGTGCACCTGCGAGGCCGGGCGGAAGAGCTCGGCCGGTACGGCGTCGGGCGGAGTGGGGGAAAGTCGGGCTGCCATCTCAATCCGCGGCCTTTCCCAGGCGGATGCGGGGATCGACCAGGGTGTAGGCCAGATCCACCAGCAAGTTGAGGCCCACCAGCAGGACGGAGTAGAAGACGGTGGTGCCCATGATGAGCGGGTAGTCGCGGTTGTAGACGCTCTGCACGTAGTACTTGCCCAGCCCCGGGATCCCGAACATGGTCTCCACCACGAAGGTGCCGGTGACGATGCCCGCCGTCAGGGGGCCCATGACGGTCACGATGGGCAGGATGGCGTTACGCAGCGTGTGGCGCCAGAGCACCTCGCCCGGAGCCAGGCCCTTGGCGTGGGCCGTGCGGATGTAGTCCTGCCCCAGCACCTCCAGGACGCTGGTGCGCATGAGGCGCGTCTGCCCGGCCAGCAGGCTCACGGCCAGGGTCAGCGTCGGCAGGATGGTGTGGATGGGGCTCTCCCAGCGGGCGACCGGCAGCCAGCCCAGGCGCACCCCGAAGACGTACTGGGCCACGGAGCCCACCACGAAGTTGGGCACGGAGATGAAGACCAGGGCCAGGAAGACCGCCACGTAGTCGGGCCACCCGTTGTGGTGGAGGGCAGCGACGATGCCCAGGGTCAGCCCCGCCACCAGCCCCAGCGCCAGCGCCTGCAGCCCCAGGTGGGCCGAGACGGGGAAGCCCTCGCGGATCATGTCGGCCACGGTGCGGTTCATCTGGCGCATGGAGTAGCCCAGGTCGCCCCGTGCCAGGTTACCCAGGTAGGTGAGGTACTGCTGCCACAGCGGCCGGTCCATGTGGTACTTCTTCAGCATCAGTTGGTGGATCTGCGGGGTCAGCTTCTCGCTGGAGAAGGGATCGCCCGGCACCAGGTGCATCAGCACGAAGGTGAGGGTGGCGATGAACCACAGCGTGACCACCGCGTAGACGAGCCGTCTCGCCACGTAGCGCAGCAAGCCGTGCAACCCCCCGGATGGCCCCCGGCATCGACGAGGGCGGGGCCGCCGGCGCGGGGCCGGCGGCCCGCGCGCCCGCCGTCACCGCGCGACGGCCGGCACCTCGTAGCCCAGTTCCTGCAGGCCCTCCCGCAGCAGCTGGCGCGCCAGCTGCACGTTGGCCCGGGCCGGGAAGAGCTCGCCGACGCGGGCCTGGAAGGAGCCGCCCCTGGCGGGGTCGGTGATGACCGGCGGCACCAGCGACGTGGCCGGGTAGGAGCCGTTGCGCAGCACCCGCTCCGCGAAGGCCTGGCGGTCGATGGCCAGCGCGATGGCCCGCCGCACCTTCGCGCTCTTCAGCACGGGGTGATCCACGTTGAACTCCCAGTAGAAGGCCGACCCGTCAGGCCACGGCGGCTGCAGGTCGGGGTGGTTGCGGTAGACGTCCACGAAGCGCGACGCCACCCCGGCGATGTCCAGGGAGCCCTGCTCGTACAGCTGGAGCGCCGTGCCGGCGTCCTGGATCATGTCGAAGTGGATGCGCTGCAGCTTGACGCTGGCGGCGTCCCAGTAGCGCGGGTTCTTCTCCAGCACCAGCTCGTAGCCGTGGGTCCACGAGGCGATGCGGAAGGGACCCGAGGCGCCGATCTTGTCGGCGTCGGAGGCGTACCGGTCGCCGTAGCGCTGCACCAGGTGGCGGGGAGCCGGCAGGAAGCTGATGAAGGTGGTCAGCTCCAGGAAGAGGGGATTGGGCTTCTCCAGGGTCACCTGCAGCGTGCGCTCGTCCAGGGCCTTGACGCCGAAGGTCTGGAGGGCCGCGTCGATGTCGTCCTTCTCCGGATCCATGCGGGCGATGGCGCTGCCGTTCTGGATGCCGGCCAGCTCCATCATGAACTGGTACTGGGAGGCCGTGCGGGGATCGATGACCCGCCGCCACTGGTAGACGAAGTCCTCCGCGGTGATGGGCGTGCCGTCGTCCCAGGTGGCCCTGCGCAGCTTGAAGGTGTAGACCCGCCCGTCGGGCGAGACGGTCCAGCTCTCGGCCAGGCCGCTGCCCGGCTTGATGGAGCCGTCAGGGCCCTTGCGCACCAGCCCCTCCAGGGTGGCGTTGAGGATCAGGAACGAGACCGTGTCGGTGGAGGTGGCCGGGTCGAGGTCGGGCGGCTCCTCACCCAGGTTAAGGTTGAGGTACATGGGCGAGTCGCCGCCGGGCCGACCCTGGGTGTAGGCCCACTTGTACTCCGCCTCGGCGCCGACGGCCCGCCGGATGATGCCCTTCACCCAGGGCTTGTACAGGGAGAGGCGGGATCGCCAGTAGATGGGGGCGATGGGCGCCTCCTGGGCCAGGATCTTCTCCGCCTCCACGAAGTACTGCATGCGCCGCTCCTGGTCCGTGGTGTTCTTGGCCATCTCCAGGAGCTGGTCGTAGCGGGCGTTGCTCCAGCCCGGGTCGTTGAAGGCGCTGCCGGTCACGAAGAGGTCCAGGAACGTCATGGGGTCGTCGTAGTCCGGCCCCCAGCCGGCGAAGGCGATGGCGAAGTTGCGGTTGCGCATGCGCTCCAGGCGGGTCTTGAAGTCCATGTACTCCACCTGGATCTCCAGGCCCAGGTTGGTGCGGATCATCTCCTGCAGGGCCTGGTTCATGGTGCGGACCACGTCTCCGGTGTCGCTGATCATGACGATGGGCGGCACGGGCTTGGGGGCCGACTCGGCGGCTGCGGCGCCGACGGCCAGCGCCAGCAGCGCCGCGGCCGCGCCCATCACGGCCAGCAACCGTCGCAACGCGCTCCACTCCTTCCCGAAGTGACGCCGACCCAGGCGACGTCGAGACATGGCCTCGCGGCCGGCGCGCCGACCGCCGGGGCGAGGCCGGCCACGGCAGATCCTGCCGGCTGACCCACCTCCGGTGTTGAGACGCATGATTAACCGTCTCCGAAGACTCTGACAGGCGCGTTACGGCCCCCGGCCCGCATCTCCTGCCGGCCGGGGGCGTGGCCACTGTATACACGCGCCGGGACGGCCGCGCCTAGGCGTGCCGGGCGGCGGCCCCCGCCTCCACCCCCGCCGGCGCCGGGGCCCGGGAGGCGGAGGCACGCAGGAAGCCGGCGTACAGCAGCACCGCCCCCACCAGCTCGCCCACGTAGAGGCCCGGCAGCCCGAAGCGGCTCAGGGTGCCTCCGATGGCCGGGGCGAGCCCTCCCGCTGCGATGAGGACGTTGCCCACCATCCTATCGCGCTGGCCGCCCCGCCGGTAGAACTGCCAGGCCGAGTAGGCCGCGCCCCCCACCAGG
>DATCKV010000037.1:0-18883 GCA_036564285.1 Limnochordales bacterium | reverse complement strand
CCGGACAGGAAGAACATGGGCATGAGCAGGAACTGCATGATGACCTGGAAGCCCTCCATGCTGCGCTGGCGCGCCGCGATGAGCAGCCCCATGGCCGTCATGACCGCGGCCAGCAGCAGCATCAGCAGCACCAGCACCAGGACCTGGTCCCAGCTCAGCCGTACCCCCACCAGCGGCGCCAGCACCAGGATGATGACGCCCTGCAGCAGGGCCACGGTGCTGCCGCCGGCCACCTTCCCCAGAGCCACGGCCAGCCGCGACACCGGCGCGACCATGACCTCCTTGAGGAAGCCGAACTCCCGGTCCCACACGATGGAGACCGCCGAGAAGATGGCAGAGAAGAGCACCGCCATGCTCAGGATCCCCGGGAAGAGGAACTGCTTGAAGTCGAAGGCGCCCTGCCCCAGGCCCGCCATGGCCGGCGAAAGCCCGCTGCCGAAGACGAACAGGAACAAGAGCGGCTGCCCCAGGGAGCCCACGATGCGAGCCCGGTCCCGCACGAAGCGCAGGACGTCCCGGTACCAGACGGTGTAGGCCCCCACGACCTCCCGACGCAGCGAGGAAAGATGCATCGTCACCGTCGCCTCCACGCCGCCCGTTGAGCCCGCCACCGCTCCACCGGGCTGGCCTCCTCGTCCCGGATGGCCCGTCCCGTCAGCTTGATGAAGACATCGTCCAGGGTGGGCCGGCGCAGCGTCACGCTGTGCACCTGGATGGCGGCGCCGTCGCCGCTCAGGGCGGTCACCAGCTGGGGGATGAACCGGTCGCCCCGCTCCACCTCCACCAGGAGCTCGCCGTCAGGTCCCTGCCGCACCGGCAGCCCGAAGGCCTGGCGGATGCGCTCGGCGGTAGCCTGGTGATCGCTGGTGCGCAGCGTCACCAGGTCGCCCCCCACCAGTCCCTTGAGGTTGTCGGGCGTGTCCAGGGCCACGATCCGCCCGTGGTCGATGATGGCGATTCGGTCGCAGATCTCCGCCTCTTCCATGTAGTGGGTGGTCAGGAAGAGGGTCAGCCCCTCCTGCCGGCGCAGGGCCACGATGTACTCCCAGATGTGGCGGCGCGTCTGCGGATCCAGCCCGATGGTGGGCTCGTCCAGGAAGAGCACCCTCGGACGGTGCAGCAGCCCCCGGGCGATCTCCAGGCGCCGACGCATTCCCCCGGAGAAGCTCCGCACCACGGAACGGGCACGGTCGGCCAGGTCCACCATGGCCAGCACGTCGCGGGCCCTCCGCTCGAACTCCGCCGCCGGCACCCCGTAGAGCATGGCGTGGAACTTGAGGTTCTCGTAGGCCGTCAGCCGGTCGTCCAGGGCCGGGTCCTGGAAGATGAGCCCGATGGCCCGCCGCACGTCGTGGGGCTCTCGGACCACGTCGTGGCCGGCGATGATGGCCCGGCCCGAGGTGGGACGCAGCAGCGTGCAGAGCATGCTGATGGTGGTGGTCTTCCCCGCGCCGTTGGGGCCCAGGAAGCCGAAGATCTCGCCCTCCCGGACCTCGAAGTCGATGCCGTCCACCGCCGTGAAGGAACCGTAGCGCCGGGTCAGCCCCCGCACCTCGATGATGGGGCTGTCCCCGGCGCCCGGCCTCTGCTGCGGGCTCACCGCCCGTCTCTTCCCTCCTCGGAGTACACCGACAGGTCTTGGCTCGCCGCAGCCCGGGCCACTCACGGCCGCGCCTGTAGCGCAGGCGGAGCCTGGCCCGCCAGGACCGCCGTCAGCGCCAGCACCCCCATGAGAAGGGCGGCCTCTACCTGCACCGAGTGCCGAAGCCGTCTCCAGGCCGCCTCGCCTTGCCCCGCGTCCGACGCGGCCCGCACGGCCAGGGGCAGGCGCCGCCAGCGGTTGACGGCGGCCGCCGCAGCCAGCAGGATCACCGCCAGCGCCTTTATCATAAGCCATCGGCCGTACGAGGAGCCGGGCCATGCCTTCCAGGAGCCGCCCAGCGAGTACCCTAAATAGGCCCCGGCGGCCAGCACCACCGGAAAGATCCCGGCAGCCACCGAAGAGAACCGCCGGATGGCCTCGACCCGCCCGGGGCCGAGGCCAGGGCGGTCGGGGAGCGAGGCCAGCACCGCCAGCCCTCCGCCCCAGGTCAACGCGCCTCCCAGGTGAAGGGCGTGCGCAACCATCAGGTCCGGTCGGACCCCCGCGTGCCCCGTCAGGCCCACGGTGATCACTATAGCACCGGCCAACAGACCCTGCACAGCCTGCCCCGCCAGCCCTGTCCCTGGAATCCCCCTGAGGGTGGCCGCGCCGGCCCCCAGCGCGGCAAGCCGCAGGAGCAATACGTGCCCTTGCCGGGTGGCGGTCAGGTAGGGGGCAGCCAGGGCCTGAACAGGGTAGCCCAGCTGGGAGGCTACCTGCACGGGCACCAGGAGGGTGGCCAGCGCGGCTGCTGCCACCCCGATGCCCCGCAGGCGGTGGACGAATCGGGTATCCATCCGATCGGGCTTCGGTCCGGTGAGGAATGCGAGCAGGCCGCCGCCCACCCAGAGGGCCAGCCCCAGGTACAGGATGAATCGGGACAGCGCCGCCAGACCCGGTGCCGCCTCCTGTTTAGGGCCGGTAGACGAAGGTAGTGAAACCCTGGCTCACGTGGGTGTCAAGGGAGAGGACCCGCCACATGACCACATAAGCCCCCGGCTGCAGGTCAGGCCTCAGCGCGAGCCGCACTCTCGCGGTCGTGGCCTGATCCGCCTGCACCTCGGCATCGACCCGCCGATCCCGGTCGTCTCGCCGGTCTAGCACCTGCGCGACCAGCTGTCGAGCCAGCTCGGCGAGGCGCGGGGGATCGTCCAGCGCTTCGGGCGGCGACGAGAGCGGGTAGACTTTGAAGACCGACAGCGCCACCTCCACGGGCTCGGTGAAGACCAGCTCCACCGCCTGTGGCGCTTCGGCCACCCGCTCGCCGTCAGCCGGCAAAGACCGGGCCAGTTCACTGTGGGCCCGCGCTGACGCCGAGACGATACCCATCGCCAGCACGACGGCCAGTACCATGGCCAGCCCTCTTTGGGCCTGACGGCAACGCCCGTCCGTGGTCGCACGCCTGCGCACGCCCATCCCACAGCCTCCCTCACCCTGTGGCGGTGCCCTCCGTGCGCACCCACTCCATGGCCTCCCGCAGCGACAGCACATGCCCGCCGAAGCCCTGAGCGAAGCGCTCCGCGTCGGCGCGCCGACTGAAGGGAAGAACCGACGGCCGGCAGCAGACCACCAGGTCGGGCGCGGCCACGTAAGAAGCCGCCCCGGCACTCACACCGTGTCCGGTCAGAAAGTCGAGCACCATCGCCGTGCCCGGGCGATCCCGCAGAAGCAGCAGGCCGCAATGCGCGCAGCAGGCCGCGAGCGGCAGCCCACCTTCCGGATGGAGGACGAAGGCATGCCGCCCGTCCGCCGGCTTGCCGCACAGGCCGCACCGAGTGGGGAGACCGCCGATCTCGGCCGCTGCCGGCGACGCCTCCCGCGACCTCGGCTCGGCGGCGACCGCACCGCCTCGCACCTTGCGGGCATGGCCCTGCTGCACCAGGAGGTCCAGGTCCCGGTGCAGCGTCATGGCCGAAACCCCCAGCCGCCGGGCAAGCGTCGGGACGTGCAGCCAACCCCGCTCCCGCAGGTGACGCAGCAGCCACGCCCGGCGCTCCGCCGGCAGCATCCTTTCGGGCTTCACCTGGGACCGCTCCGCAGGGGCCAACGGCTTCAGCCTTCCCGCACCACGGCCTCTGCCGCCACTTCCTCTCCGTCGTCCAGCACCAGCGTCACCGGGAAGCGGTCGCCCGCCTTCAGGTCCTGCCGCAACCCCATCAGCATCACGTGCAGGCCTCCCGGCTGAAGCCGCACTTGCTGACCGGGCGGCACCGGGACGGCGTCGACGGGCTGCATGCGTGCCACCATGCCTTCGATTCGGGTCTCGTGCAACTCCGCGGTGTGCGCCACCGGGGTGCGGACCGCCACCACCCGGACCTCCCGGTCGCCCCGATTGGTCAGCGTCATGTAGAGCGCGCTGACCGCGCCGGCCATTCCGTCGTGGCCCTGGCCGGCCGCCGGGGCCAGCGCGGGACGAGCCCACACGTCGGTTACCTCTAGAGCACTCGCTCGAGACCCCGTGCTGCCGGCGACCACCCCGGCGGCCGGCAGGAGCGCCAGCGCCGCGCAGAGTGCGATCCTTGCTGCCCAGCGCATACCCTACCCTCCCGGCTTGTGCGTCCCGCCACCCCGGGCCAGGTGATCTCAGTTCATCACAGAATGTAACATTCCTCTCGTCATCGCACACTTTTCCCGCCGCGCCGCCCCGTGGGCGGCGGCTCCGGTGCGGCTACGGCTTCACCTCCAGCCACGTCACCGAGCGCGGTGGGACGAGCACCGCGGCGCCTGGCGGCAGAGCGACCACATCGTCGAGGCTCTCGTAAGAGGACTCGGTCAGCTGAAGCACTCGGTGGGCGGTCAGCCTCCGGCCGTCCGAGGTGGCCACCCTCACCACCGCCGGCTGCCCGGCGTCCCGGTTGACCACCAGCATCCGCACCACGCCGTCCTCCCCGGCCACGGCGTAGGCCGACAGCCCCCGGCTCGCCCCCTGGAGCGCCACGGCCACGACGGCTCCCCGCCAGTCCTGCAGCAGGCGGAAGACGTGGTAGGTGGGTCGGGTGAATCCGGCCGTATCCAGCAGGCCATGGCCACCCGTGTCCTGCAGGGCGAAGTACGAAGCCAGCTCGACCCGTCCGGCCGCCAGCCTCCCGGCGGCATCCGCGGTCCACAGCGCCGCCGTGAAGTCGGCCAGGTGCCGGAAGCTCTGGGTGCGCCACGACAGCCCGTACTCCGTCACGCCCAGCCCCATCTCGCCGGCCCGCTGCCAACCCCGCGGGTTCGCGGCCGGGTCCCGCAGCCAGGCCCTGACCTGCTCGATCTCGTCGGAGATCGCCTCCGAGGTGGCCAGGGCCCGCTCGTCGGGCCAGGTGCCGTCGGTGGGGTAGACGTGCCAGGTCACCACGTCCACCACGTCGCCGCATGCCGCGATGAAGCGGCGCAGCCATTCCATCTTCTGCGCCCCGCCCGAGACCGCCGGCCCCGCGAAGCGCGCGCCGGCCGCCTTCGGCCGCAGGGCGTCGGCGTACGCGCGGAAAGCCTGGCAGTACGCCTCGGGCGTCCAGGAGCCGGGCGGCGGGTAGAGGTCGGGTTCGTTGCCGATCTCCCAGTAGTCGATGGGAAGGCCGATGCTGCGGGCGTAGCGGGCCGCCTCCGCGGCCTGCTGAGGGGTTCCGCCCAGGAGGCGGGCCTGCATCACCACCCGGGGACGACCCAGCAAGACCCAGTGCGTCCGCAGCACGTCCAGGTCCGCCGGGGTGCGGTCCCGCTGGTCGCCCAGGTTGCCGGCCGGGAAGCGAATGGAGCGGATGCCGACCCGGCGCAGCTCCTGCTCGAGGCCCACCACCTGCATGAAATTGGCGAAGTTGAAACCGCCCACGGCCAGCTCCGGCAGCGGTCCCACCGGGTGCTCCAGGTCGAGGACGGCCGCCACCTCCTCGCCCGGCGGCCCCTGGGCCCGCGCGGCCAGAGGCCCCGAAGCGGCCATCCACCCGCACAGCACCACGACGGCTGCTGCCCGCGCCGGAAGGGGCCTCATCAGCCCTCCCCCTCGTCGGGCAGCGCGTTGGCCTCGATGACCTGACGATACCAGTGGCCGCTCCGCTTCACGGTGCGCCGCTGGGTGGCGTAGTCGACATAGACGATGCCGAAGCGCTGGGAGTAGCCCTGGGCCCACTCGAAGTTGTCCATCAGGGACCAGACGAAGTAGCCCCTCAGCCCGACCCCCTCCTGGATGGCCCGGTGGGCCTGGGCGAAGTGGCGGCGCAGGTAGTCGACCCGCCAGGGGTCGTCAACCCGGCCGGCCGCGTCGGGGCGATCGTCGAAGGCCGCGCCGTTTTCGGTGATGTACAGGTCTCTGACACCGTACTCCCGGTGGAGCCGCACCAGCAGTTCGTACAGCCCCTCGGGGTAGATTTCCCAACCCATGGCGGTGCGAGGCCCGCTGCCCTGCACCGTGCGCACCGCCAGCAGCCCCTCGCCGGGGGCGTCGGCCACTACCGAACGGCTGTAGTAGTTGACGCCCAGGAAGTCGATGGGTACGGGGATGGCGGCCAGATCCTCCTCCGGCGCCGCCGGCCAGGCGGGCCCGAAGTGCCGCACCAGCACCTCGGGGTACTGCCGCCGGAAGATGGGATCCAGGAAGAGGCGATTCTGGTATGCATCCGCCCTTTCGGCGGCGGCCCGGTCCGCCTCCGAGTCGGTGGCCGGGTGCTGCGGCGCCAGGTTGAGGGTGATCCCGATCCGGGCGCCGGACGCCCGGCTGGCGCGCAGCGCCCGCACCGCCGCCGCATGGGCCAGCAGCAGGTGGTGGACGGCACGCAGCCCCGCCCAGAGGTCGCGCATGCCCGGGGCGTGGACGCCGGCCACGTAGCCGAGGTGGGCCACGCACCACGGCTCGTTGAGGGTGATCCAGTGCCGCACCCGGTCGCCCAGACGCTCGAACAACACCCCGGCGTACTCCGCGAACCACCCCACCACGTCCCGGTTGGCCCAGCCCCCGAGGTCCTGCAGCGTGCCAGGCAGATCCCAGTGGTACAGGGTGACGAAGGGGACGATGCCCGCCTCCAGCAGGGCGTCTACCAGCCGGTCGTAGAAGGCCAGCCCCGCCTGGTTGACCCGGCCGCGCCCCTCCGGCAGCACCCGGGGCCAGGCCACCGAGAAGCGGTACGCCCTGAGCCCCAGCTGCCGCATCAGGTCCACGTCCTCCCGCCAGCGCCGGTAGTGGTCGCAGGCCACGTCGCCCGTCTGGCCGGCGTGCACGTTGCCGGGCGTGTGGCTGAAGCGGTGCCAGATGGAGGGGCCGGCGCCGTCGGCCAGCGGGGAGCCCTCGATCTGGTAGGCCGCGGTCGCGCAGCCCCACATGAACCCCTGGGGGAATCGGCGCACTTCTTCACATCCTCTCCAGGTCCTGCACTGCGTAGACTCGCACGTAGTCGACCAGCATGGTGCGGGGAAAGGCCGTGGTCGAATCGGGGTACCCGGGCCAGCTGCCGCCCACAGCCACGTTGAGGATCATGAAGAAGGACCCGTCGAAGACCCACGGCGCGCCGGGCGGCAGGTCTTCCCGGGCGACCGAGTGGTACGGCACCCCATCCACGTACCAGCGGATCCGGCCCGGCCCCCACTCGATGGCGAAGACGTGGAAGTCGTCCTCGAAGCGGGCCCCCTGCGGCAGGGCGTAGCGCCCCCCGATCCCCCTCTCACCGGAGTATCCCGGGCCGTGGACGGTGCCGTAGACCGTCCCGGGCTCCCGGCCCACCAGCTCGACCACGTCGATCTCGCCGCACCCCGGCCAGCCGATGCGCTCGTAGAGGGTGCCCAGCATCCAGAAGGCAGGCCAGATCCCCTGGCCGCCCGGCAGCCGGATGCGGGCCTCCACCCTTCCGTAGCGCACCTCCACCTTGCCCCGGGTGGTGATGCGGGCCGATGTGTAGCGGCACGGCCCGTAGTAGCAGACCAGGGACGGGTCCTGGACCTCCCGGGCGACGATGGCCAGATGGCCCTGTCCGTCCAGGGCCAGGTTCTCCGGACGGTCCGTGTAGTACTGCCGCTCGCGGTTGCCCCACCCCGGCAGGCCCTCCAGGCTCCCGTCGCCGATCTGGGCCGTCCAGCTGGCGGGGTCGGGCGGGCTCCCGGCCGGGCCGTCGAACTCGTCGTGCCAGACCAGCCGCCACGGTCCCTGGGCCGCCTGCGCGGCGCGGGCCGGCGGGTCACGCCCGTCCGGGCACCCCAGCAGCATGGCACAGCCCAGCAGGACCCACATCCACGGGCGGCCCACGACCCAGCCGGCCCCCAGCGCCCCGTGCACCCTGCCGGTCACCCCTTCAGCGCCCCGGCCGTCAGGCCCTCGATGATGCGCTGCGACCCGACCAGGAAGGCCGCCAGCAGGGGGAGAACGCTGAGGGCCGTCCCCAGCATCAGCGCCCCCCAGTCGGTGGAGATGAGGCCCTGCAGCGAGCGCAGCGCCAGGGGCAGGGTGTAGGCCGTCCGCTCCTTGAGCACGATGAGGGCGCCCATGAAGTTGTTCCACTGGCCCACGAACGTGATGATCCCCAGGGTGCCGAAGGCCGGCTTGATGAGGGGCGCGACGATGCGCCGGTAGAGCCCGAACTCGCCCAGCCCGTCGATGCGCCCCGCATCCAGCAGCTCGGCCGGCACAGCGCTGGCGATGTACTGGCGCATCAGGAAGATGCCGAAGGCCGAGGCCATCCCCGGCACGTACAGGGCCCGGGGCAGGTTGAGCCAGCCCAGCCAGCGGATGATGAGGTAGTAAGGGATGATCCCCAGCAGCCCGGGCACCATCATGGTGCCCAGCAGGAAGCCGAACAGCACGTCGCGCCCTTTGAAGTCGTACATGGCGAAGCCGAAGCCGGCCAGGCTGCAGAAGAACAGGGTCGTCGCCGTCGCCATCAGCGCGGTGTACAGGCTGTTCCACGCATTGCGCCAGAAGGGCAGCGCCGCCAGCAGCCGCTCGTAGTTGGCCGCGGTGGCCGTGCCGAACCACATGGGCGGCGGCGCCCGGAAGATGGTCGAGCGGTCATGGGTCGCCAGCACGAACATCCAGTAGAAGGGAAAGGCGGTCAGCAGGGCCAGCGAGACCAGCAGCAGGTACAGCACCACTTTGGCCGGCCAGGAACGCAGCGACTGCATCGTCATCGTGCCCCCTCATGCGCCCCGGCGCTCGAGCCCGGCCCGCCCCATCAGGCGGAAGTTGAGGACCGACAGCCCCACGATGATGACGAACAGCACCCACGACATCGCCGCCGCGGACCCCATGTAGAGCCATTCGAAGCCCGTCCGGTACAGGTACAGCGCGACCGTCAGGCCCGACTCGCTGGTGCCGCCGGTGCCCCCGGTTAGGATGAAGGGCTCGTCGAAGAGCTGCATGTTGCCGATGATGGTCAGCGTCACTGCGAAGAAGGCGATGGGCTTCAACAGCGGCAGCGTGATCCACCGGAACTGCTGATAGATGCCCGCCCCGTCCACCATGGCCGCCTCGTACAGCTCCCGGGGGATGGTCTGCAGGCCGGCCAGGTAGAGCACGGTGTTCCACCCGAACCACCGCCAAACCACCAGCATCGCGATGGCCGGCTTGATGTAGGCGGCGCGGCCCAGCCAGTTGACGGGCAGCTCCAGGCCCAGCAGGCGCCACAGCCATCGGAACCCGTGGCCGTCCAGCCACGCCAGCGCGGTGTTGAGGGCGCCGTACTGGGTGCCGTAGATGGTGGTGAAGATCATGGCCACGGCCACGGTGGAGGTGATGTAGGGCATGAAGTACGAGGAGCTGAAGAAGTTGCGCAGCCGCACCAGACCCGAGTTGAGGATGAAGGCCAGCGGGATGGCGATGACGTGCTGGGGAAGCCCGGAGATGATCAGCAGCAGCACGGTGTTGGCCAGCGACTTCCAGAACCACGGGTCCCTGAGCAGGAAGGCATAGTTGTCGAGCCCCACCCACTCCATGGAGCCCAGACCGCCCACCGCGTTCCAGCTGTGGAACGAGAGGTAGAACGAGAAGAGGATGGGGTAGAGCCCGAAGATGGCAAAGAGGATGAAGAAGGGGCTGATGAAGAGGTACGGAGCCGCCCGCCGGCGCCACCACGCGCCGCGCCCGGGCCTCGCCCGGGCCCTCAGCCCGGTCCGTGTCGCCGCCGGACGGGGCAGGGCGGGGGCCGGGTGGCCCGCCGCTCCGGCCCCTCGCGAAGCCTGTTCCATGGGTGCGTCACCCGGCCCCGCCACCGTTCTCACCGCCGCACCCGCCGCTCGATGAGCTGCCGGGCCTCCGTCAGCGCCTGACGGACGTCCTTGCCCTCCTCCAGCACCTGGGTCAGCGCGGAGCCCACGATCTCCTGGGCGACGGGGTCGCCCGGATGGATGACCGAGACGTGCACCCGGGCGGCCGCCTCGGCCCACATGCGGCGCGCCCGCTGCCCGCCCAGGAAGGGCACCGGCTCGTCAAAGGAAGGATCCTCCAGAGCGGCCCGCAGCGCGGGGAAGGCGTTGGTAGTGCGGAACGCCAGGAGCTGGATGTCCGGCCGGGTGGTGAGGAACTGGATCAGCTTCCAGGCGGCGTCCTTGTTCTTGGACTGCTCGGGGATGGCGTAGAAGGAGCCGCCCCAGCTGACGTACATGTTCTCCGGCAGGTCCCGGGCGCCCCACTTGCCCGCGGTCTCAGGAGCCATCCAGTTCTGGAGGTGACCCGCCAGCCACGCCCCCGACAGCTCCACGGCCACGGTGCCCCGCTTGAACGCCTCGTACCACTCGTTGGACCAGGCCCCGATGCGGGCATCCAGGCCGGCCCGGCGCACCTGCTGGGCCACGGTGAAAGCGTTGACGAAGCGCGGCCCGTCCACCACGGGGCGCCCCTGCGCGTCGAAGTAGACGCCCTCGCCCTCGGGGATGTTGCCCCGATACATCGCGTCGGCGATGGTGGAGGCGGCCGCGATGAGGTAGACGTCCGGCTTGCCATCGCCGTCCAGGTCACGGGTCACCTTGCGGCCGAACTGCACCAGGTCGTTCCACGTGGCCACGCTCCCGATGTCGAGACCCGCGGCCTGGATCACGTCGCGCCGGTAGAACATGGTGCCGGGCCCGATGTCGGTGGGGATGGCCACGATCCGGCCGTCGGCGGTGGTGGCCTGGCCCCAGGCGTACGGCACGAAGAGATCCTTCAGCCGGCCGGCATTGAAGGGCGGCTTGCTCAGGTCCGTGAGCCCGCCCCCCACCGCGAACCGCCCCAGATAGCCGATCTCGATGGCCACCACGTCGGGTGCGCCTGAACCGGTGGCCAGCGCGGTCAGCAGCGCGTTGTGGTGGTCGGCGTACCCCAGCGTCTGCAGCTTGACCTCGATGTCGGGGTAGACCTTGTTGAACTCGGGGATGACGGCCTTCAAGACCGAGTCCAGGTCCGGAAAGACCCCCACCGTCAGGGTGGTGCGCGCCGCCACGCCGGCGCTTCCGGCCACCACCAGAACCAAAGCCACGATAGCGCTTACCAGCACTCGCACGCCCGGCCGCCTCTCCACGGCCCCTCACTCCTCCCCTTCTGTCGCGAGATCACGCCGACTCCCGGATCACCAGGCGCGTCTGCAGCACGACCCTGGGAACCGCCACCCCCCCTCCCTCGATCATGCCCACCACCATGCGCACCGCCAGGGCCCCCATCTCTGCCATAGGCTGGGCTACGGTCGTGAGCGGCGGCAGCGTCGTCTGAGCCAGGGGGATGTCGTCGAAGCCCATCACCGCGGTGTCGCCCGGCACGGAGATGCCGGCTTCGTGCAGGGCCTTGAGGGCGCCGAAGGCCATCAGGTCGTTGGAGCAAAACCATGCATCCGGCAGGGGACGCCCCTGCTCCAGCCACTCCTTGACGGCCCGATACCCCGAAGGGGTGAGGAAGTCGCCCTGGATGACCCACGCCGGGTCGAAGCCGATGCCGGCCTCCTCCAGGGCCAGGCGGTACCCCCGCAGGCGGTCGACGGCCGACTGGATGGTGAGCAGCCCGGTGATGAACGCGATGCGCCGGTAGCCCTTGCCGATGAGGTAGTTGGTGGCCTCGATGGCCCCCTTGAGGTTGTCGACCGCGATGTGGGGGTAGGGGCTGCCCTCGGCCCGGTGATCCACCACCACCACGGGCGGCAGCGGCACGCCGGCCTGCTGGCGCAGCGTCCGCGGGCTCTCGCCCCGGGGCGTCATGATGATGAGGCCGTCGCACTGCCCGGCCTCCAGCGCCCGGCGCACCACCTGGTCGTGGCCGCGGCCGGCGGTGGTGTAGAGCACCAGGGTGTACCCCCGCTCGTAGGCCTCGGCCTCGACTCCCCGCAGCACCTCCGCGTAGAAGCCGGTGCTGACGTCGGGCACGATGAGGGCCAGGAGCCTGGCCCCGGCCGCGGCGGAGCGGCTCAGGGCTCGCAGCCTGCGCGTGGTGGAGAGGCGCACCTCGTCTGGGGTGGAGCCGAGCCGCGCGATGGCCTCCATCACCCGGCGCCTGGCATCGGCGCTGACGCCGTCCCGGGAGCGCAGCACCCGGGAGACGGTGGAGGCGCTGACCCCCGCCTCCCGCGCGATGGCCCTGACCGTGGGGGAGCCGGATGCGGCACCTGCTGACCCGTTGGAAGCCCGCGCCTGCAACCGCCTTCCCCTCCCGGCAGGCGTGTTTCGACACGTTTCCGGCACGTTCCTTCCCCACGGGCAGCGGCCCGCCTGGGTCAGGCCGTGCCCGGCTCAACCCAGCACGGCGCGCAGGGCCTCCAGGTCCAGAGCCTCGGCCCGGTGCCCATCGCGACCCTCGACGGAGACGGCCTTGAAGAGCGAGTTGAAGACCGCCTCCTCGGTGGCCTCGGCCGCGGCCAGGAAGAGGGCGGACATCGCCTCGTTGCGCACCTCCGACAGCCCCTCCAGGGTCAGCGGCCCCTGCCCGTCGGGAAGGCGCGCCGCGTGGGGAATGCGGAGCGCCGTGGAGAAGGCGATGACGAAGTCGCCGCTGGTGTGCGTGCCGAAGAAGCCGGTGCGGGCCAGGCCCACCACGGCGCGGCGGGCCAGGCGCGCCAGGCTGCGGTGCAGCAGCGGCGCGTCGGTGGCGAGCACCACCACCACCGAACCGCCCTCACCCTCCGGGCCGTCGCCGCCGGCCCCGCCCCGTCCCGGGGCCTGCGCCAGCTCGTGGGGCTCCAGGCCCAGCGGGAGGCGCCCCAGTGCCGGCCCCACGGCCCGGCCCTGGACCGTCAGCACCCCGGAGAAGTTGGCCACCACCAGGCTCCCCACGGTCCAGCCCCCGAAGCGCCTCGGCAGCACCCGGGAGGCCGTGCCGACCCCGGCCTTCCAGCCGAAGGCCACCGCACCCGTGCCGGCCCCCACGCAGCCCTCCGCCACCGGCCCTGTCGAGGCGGCCGCCAGCGCCTCGCGCACGTGACGTTCGCCCACGTGGCGGCCGCGCGCGTCGTTGAGGAAGCCGTCGTGGATCTCGGCCACGACGGGGTTGTACGTGCCGAGCTCGGTGCCGATGCCCGGGTTGCGCTCCAGAGCGACGGCAACCAGGGCATCGGCCACCCGGGGCACGCAGAGGGTGCTGGTGAGCGCGATGGGCCCTTCCAGCGTGCCCGTCTCGTCGATCTGCGCCAGGCCTGTGGCCTTGCCGTACCCGTTGAAGGTGAACTGGGCCGCAGGCACCTTCTCCAGGTAGAGGTTGCCGGCATGGGGCAGCACCACCGTCACGCCCGTGCGCACCGGCCCCTGGCCCTCCACCAGCGGGCCGTGGCCCCACCACAGCGTCGCATGGCCCACGGCCACCCCCGCTACGTCCGTGATCGCGTCGAGGGGCCCGGGCGGGAGGATCCCTGTGACGAGCCCCCACTCCCGGGCGCGAGTCCTACCCACGCCTGGTGCACCCATGGCCGCTGCCTCCTTCCGCCGGCTCCTGCCGGGGCATGGCCCCGGCCGCCTCAGGGGCGTTAGTATGATGATGAGGGGGAACTCAGCACGGTGGCAGCCGACACGTACGCCGCACTTCAGACGGTGCCCATCGATCGCATTCTCCTGGTCGCCTCCGTCCTGATGGGCGTCAGCCTCGTCATGGCCCGAACGGCCGGACGCCTGGGCGTACCGGCCCTGGTGCTCTTCCTGCTGGTGGGGATGCTGGCAGGGTCGGAGGGGCCGGGCGGCATCGACTTCGACGATCCCTGGCTGGCCCAATTCATCGGAACGAGCGCCCTGGCCATCATCCTCTTCGCCGGCGGTCTCGACACCGACTGGCGCCACGTCCGGCCCGTGCGCTGGCCGGCCTTCCTCCTGGCCACCCTGGGCGTGGCCGCGACGGCCGGGCTGGTGGGGTTGTTTACCTGGCGGGTGCTGGGGTGGAACCTGCTGGACGGCATGCTGGCGGGGTCGGTTATCTCGTCCACCGACGCCGCCGCCGTCTTCATGGTGCTCCGGTCCAAACGGGTGGCGCTGCGGGGGTCGCTGGCTCCCCTGCTCGAATTCGAGTCGGCCAGCAACGACCCCATGGCCATCCTGCTGACGACCTTTTTCATCCAGCTGCTGACGGTGCCCGAGGTCACGGCGCTGGACATGGTGCGCTTCTTTGTGGTGCAGATCGCCCTGGGAGGCGTGCTGGGGTACCTCCTGGGACGGTTGGGCGTCTGGCTGCTGCACCGCATGCACTTCGAGCAGGAGGCCCTGTACCCCCTGCTCTCGCTGGCCATCGCCATCTTCATCTACGGTCTTGCGGCCACCGTCGGAGGCAGCGGCTTCCTCGCTGTCTACCTGGCCGGGCTGGTCATCGGCAACTCGGATCTTCCCTACCGGCGGTTTTTGGTCCGGTTCACCTCCTCCATGGCGTGGCTCGCCCAGATCGTCATGTTCGTGGCCCTGGGGCTGCTGGTCTTCCCCAGCGAGCTCGTGCGGGTGGCAGGGGTCGGCATGGCGGTCACCGGCTTCTTGATGTTCGTGGCGCGACCCGCCGCCACCATTCCCTTCGCCATCCTCTTCCGGCTCAACTGGCGGGAGGCGCTGCTGGTGGCATGGGTAGGGCTGCGGGGCGCTGTGCCCATCATCCTGGCCACCCTGCCCCGCGTGGCTGGGGTGGCCAGCGCCCAGCTCATCTTCAACGTGGTCTTCTTCGTCGTGGTGGTCTCCTGCCTGGTGCAGGGGACATCCGTGCCCTACGTCTCCAGGCTGCTGGGCGTGGCGGATCACGAGCGCGCCCGCCGGCGGCCGCCTATCGAGCTGGTGCCTCACGAGGCCATGGACAGCGATCTGATGGAGATCCTGGTGCCCGAAGACTCGCCCCTGGCCGGCCGTCCGGTGGCCCAGCTGGGGCTTCCCAGGGAGACGCTTATCGTCATGCTGGGGCGCAACGGCCGGTACCGGGTCCCGACAGGGACGACCACCATTCACGGAGGCGACCTGCTCTTCGTGCTGGGCCCTCCCCGGGTGCTGGAGGCGGTGCGGGCTCGATTTGAGCGCACGGAGCCGGAACCGGAGGAAGCGCCCGCGGAGGCTTAGGCCGTCTCGGCCTTCAGGCCGTCACATCCAGGTGCCTTCCCAGGGCCAGCCACCGCCGGGTGCGCATCTGCCGGGCTTGCTGCTGGGCTCGAAGGTGGTCCACCGCCGCCGGCGCCAGGCGGTTGGCGGGATCCTCGATGCGCGCCAGGCGGTCGCCCAGCCGGCTGATAGCCCCGATGGCCTGCAGCCCGGCCTCCTGATCGAGCCGGACCAGGCGACGGGCCAGCTCCGACGGCCGCCACCAAAGCGACTGCCGGTATCCTGAGGGACCGCCTTCCAGCGCCTGCACCCATCCTCGCCCCCCTTCCCGGGCACGAAGCAGGTGCAGCGAGGTTCGCCGCTCCCGCGGCGGCTCCCTCCCCTCGAGCCGGGAGGCCTGGCGCCGGCAGACGAGGGGCGAGTCCATGAGGTATGCTACGGCGGCGGAGGTGGTGAGCGGTGGGCGCCGACGGTCGGCGCGAGGTGGCCACGCTGGGCGGCGGCTGCTTCTGGTGCCTGGAGGCGGCCTTCCGCCAGGTGCGGGGGGTGCAAGAGGTGGTCTCGGGGTATGCAGGAGGCCACGTCGCCCACCCCACCTACGAGCAGGTCTGCACGGGCTCCACGGGCCACGCCGAGGTGGTGCAGATCACCTTCGACCCCTCGGTCGTCTCGTACGAGACGCTGCTGGAGATCTTCTTCTCCATCCACGACCCGACGACCCCCAACCGGCAGGGTGCCGACGTGGGGCCTCAGTACCGGTCGGTCATCTTCTACCACGGTCCGGAGCAGCAGGAGACGGCCCGGCGGGTCATCGAGCGGCTGGAGCGGGAAGGGGTCTGGGGGGCCCCCATCGTGACCCTTGTGGAGCCCTTCCGCAACTTCTACCCGGCCGAGCCCTACCACCAGCGCTACTACGAGCACAATCCCCTGCAGCCGTACTGCCGGCTCGTCATCGCTCCGAAGCTGGCCCGGCTGCGCCAGCTGCACGCGCCCCTGCTGCAGGCGCAGGCCTGACAGCGGCGGGGGGCACCAGCGACCCCACCACGTACAGCGCCGGCGGGGCCAGGGTCGTGCCCGCGGCGGCCATCACGGCGCACGTCCCTCCCGCGGCGCTGGCTGGCCCGCGTCCGAGTAAAACTCGTCCCGCTTCAGCGGGATCTCCTTGAGCCAGATGGTGGCCAGCAGCGCCGCCACGGCCATCCACAGCCCCAGGGTGAAGACCCTGCCCATGCCGTCGGCCAGGGCATGCCGCACGGCCGTCACCACCGCCTCGGCCATCTGCTGCCCCTGGGCGCCCGGCCCACCGAAGGCGTCCCAAAGGCGGGCCTGAGACTCCGGCGTGATGAGCACCTGGGGATCCACCTGCAGCCGCCCCGCCAGCCCTGCCAGGGGGCCGGTCAGGCGAGCCTGGAGGCTGCGCTCGAAGCCGCGGGTCAGCACGGTGCCGAAGATGGGAGCCGCCAGCACCCCGCCCAGGGAGCGGACGAACTGCTGCGTCGCGTTGACGGTGCCCAGCATGCGGTAGGGAAACGCGTTCTGCACCGCCACGTTGACCAGGGGCAGCAGGGAACCCATGCCCACGCCCAGGGTCACGACGTTGCGGATCACCTCGGAGACGCCGGTGCCGGCGCCCATATGGCGCAGCAGAGCCGTACCCGCCACCATGACGAGCGCGCCCACGACGGCCTGGACCTTGTAGCGCCCGGTTCGGGAGAGGATCTGGCCGCTGAGGGCGCTGCCGGCGATGAAGCTCAGCATCATGGGCGTCATGATGATGCCCGATCCTTGGGCGGAGATGCCGAGCACGCCCTCCGTGTAGAGGGGCATGAACATGACCCCGGAGAACATGGTGACGGAGACCAGCAGCGCCACCGCCACGGCCGACGCGAAGACCGGATGCCGGAAGAGGGCCGGCGACAGCAGGGGGTCCGGCGCCCGGCGCTCCACCCACAGGAAGGCGCCCAGCATCACGGCGGAGAAGGCCAGGGCCCCCGCGACCTGGGGCGAGGCCCAGGGGTAGGCGGAGCCGGCCCAGGTGAAGGCCAGCAGCATGGGCACCAGCCCCAGCACCAGCAGCAGGCTGCCCGCCCAGTCCACCCGGGGCCGACCCGGCAGCCGCACCGTGGGCAGGGCGTACGCCACGGCAGCCAGGGCCGCCAGCCCCACGGGCAGGTTGACGTAGAAGACCCACCGCCAGCCCAGGTGGTCCGTGATCCATCCGCCCAGGGAGGGGCCGATGATGCTGGAGACTCCGAAGAGGGTCATGATGAGGCCCATCCAGCGGGCCCGCTCCCGCGGGTTGAAGATGTCGCCGATGGTGGCCGGCGGCATGCTCAGCATGGCTCCGCCCCCGATGCCCTGCAGGGCCCGGGCGGCCACCAGCCACGCCATGCTGCGGGACAGCCCCGCCAGGGCGGAGCCTGTCATGAAGGTGAGCAGCCCGAAGACGTAAAACGGCTTGCGCCCGTAGACGTCCGACAGCTTGCCGTAGATGGGTACCGTGACGGCCGAGGCCATCATGTACGCGGTGAAGACCCAGGCGTAGAGGTCGAAGCCGTGCAGCTCGCCGATGATGACGGGCATTGCCGCCGAGACGATGGTCTGGTCCAGGGAGGAGAAGAGCATGGAGACCATGACCGCACCCAGGGCCCACCAGCGGCGGCTGCCTGTGATGCGGTTGGTGGTCTGGACCGCTGCATGGCGCCCGCGGGCCTGCAGCGCCGGCGCCTCGGCCGCCACGTCAGCCCGCCCGGCCGGGCCTCCCAGGGTGATGTCCTCCATGCCGACGCCCTCCATTTGTTTTGGCAAACCAAAATGGGATCGGGCGAAAAGTTACTCCCCCGCCGTATGCCTGTCAAGCTCCCGGTGCGGCGGGCCGTCGTGGCGTCGGCCGCGGCCTCCTCACTCGAAGAGCCGCCGGTAGGCGCCGTATCCTTCCCTCTCCAGGTCCTCCTTGGGGATGAAGCGCAGGGCGGCCGAGTTGATGCAGTAACGGCGGCCGCCTGCCTCGGGCGGGCCGTCGTCGAAGACGTGGCCCAGGTGCGAGTCGGCACCGAGGCTGCGCACCTCGGTCCGGATCATGCCGTGGCTGGTGTCTACCAGCTCCACGATGTTCTCCGGGTGGAGAGGACGGGTGAAGCTGGGCCATCCGCAGCCGGCGTCGTACTGGTCTCGGGTGCTGAAGAGGGGCTCCCCGGAGACCACGTCGACGTAGATGCCCTCCCGGCGGTTGTGCCAGTACGGGTTGCGGAAAGGGGGCTCCGTCGCGTTCTCCTGCGTCACCGCGTACTGCAGCGGATCCAGACGGGCCCGCAGCGCCTGCCACTGCTCCGGGCGCTTCCATGCACGGCGGAGGAAGTCGTCGCGGCCCGACGCCGCCCGGTGCAGGGCGTAGCGCAGCGGGTGGCGGCGGTGGTAGTGCTGGTGGCGGGGTTCGGCCGGATAGAAAGGCCCCGCCGGGAGGATCTCGGTGACGATGGGACGGTCGAAGGGACCCTGGGCTTCCAGCGCCTTCCGGGAAGCCTCCGCCAGCCGCCGTTGCTCCTCGGTGTGGTAGAAGATGGCGGTTCGGTACTGCGGCCCTCGGTCGGCGAACTGCCCGCCGGGGTCGGTGGGGTCGATGTGGCGCCAGAACCGGCGCAGCAGCGTCTCGTACGAGACCCGCTGCGGGTCGAAACGGACCGCCACGGCGTGGCGGTGGCCGGTCTTCCCCGTCTCCACCTGCTCGAAGGTCGGCGCCTCCACGTGGCCCCCGGTGTACCCCACGACGACCTCCTCCACCCCCGGCAGCCCGTCGAAGGCCGGCGCCATGCACCAGAAGCAGCCCCCGGC
>DATCKV010000036.1:0-3304 GCA_036564285.1 Limnochordales bacterium | reverse complement strand
CCATGCCCACAGCTCCCCGTTGGGTCCGAACGCGTCGCCCATGAGCCGGATGGCCGCCGGCAGCGCCAGCAGCAGCACCGCGAAGCCCAGCAGGATCTTGGCGGGGAAGCCCACCACGAAGACGTTGAGCTGCGGCACCGCGCGGGCCACCACCGCCAAGGCCACGTCGGCCAGGAAGAGCGCCCCCATCATGGGAGCGGCCAGCCGAACCCCCAGCACGAACGCCGCCGCGAAGGCGCCCAGCGCCCCCTCCAGCAGCCGCCCGGAGGCGGCCCCCGCGCCGGGGGGAACCAGCCGCAGGCTCTCCGCCAGCGCCCGCAGCATCTCGTGGTGCCCGTCGACCCCGAAGAAGATGAGGGTGGCCAGCAGCATCTGGAACTGGCCGATGAGGGGGATCTCCTCCCCCATGGTGGGGTCCACCACGTTGACCACGCTGAAGCCCATGGGGAGGTCGACCAGCTGGCCCGCCACCAGGGCCGCCCCCATCAGGGCGTTGACCCCGAAGGCCATCACCAGCCCCGCGGCCACCTCCTTGGC
The DNA here is from genome assembly GCA_036564285.1 of Limnochordales bacterium. Taxonomy (GTDB): domain Bacteria; phylum Bacillota; class Limnochordia; order Limnochordales; family Geochordaceae; genus Geochorda. The sequence continues at coordinate 2,767 of DATCKV010000036.1, read as the reverse complement.
CACGGCGTAGGCCCAGGCGGCCCAGACCGGCCCCGCCGCACCCGCCCCCGGCAGCAGCGTGCCTGCCCCGGCCCGCACCAGCGGCACCAGCAGCAGCGCCACGATCCCCGAGAGGCCCAGCCGCACCAGGCCCGGCACGCCGGGCTGGGCGAAGACCGGCCGCGCCGCGAAGAAGAGGGTCGACGTGCGCACCCAGATGAGGCCGAAGGCGGCCAGCCCCTCCACCGCCGCTCCCCCTCAGCCGATGTAGGCCGTCAGGTTGGCCAGCACCCGGTTGGCGAAGTCCAGCATGACCCGCATCATCCACGAGCCGAACAGCAGCATGGCCAGGAAAACGGCCAGGATCTTGGGCACGAAGGCCAGGGTCTGCTCCTGGATCTGGGTGGTGGCCATCAGCAGGCTCACCACCAGGCCCACCAGAAGCCCCAGGCCCACCATGGGGCCCGAGACCAGCAGCACCGTTACGATGGCGTCGCGCCCCAGCGCCATCAGCGTCGCCTCGCTCACCGGCGCGCCTCCCCCTCTCCCACCGGCCTCACCGGACGCTGGTCAAAAGCGCCCGAGCGATGAGATGCCACCCGTCCACCATGACGAAGAGCAGCACCTTGAAGGGCAGCGAGATCATGACAGGGGGCAGCATCAACATGCCCATGGACATTAAGGTGCTGGCCACGATCATGTCGATAACGAGGAAGGGGATGAAGAGCACGAAGCCGATTTGAAAGGCGGTCTTCAGCTCGCTGATGACGAAGGCCGGGATGAGGACGTAGGTGGGCACCTGGTCCCGCCGCTCGGGGCGGGGCGCCCCCGACATGGAGACGAAGAGTTCCAGGTCCTTCTCCCGGGTGTTGCGGAACATGAAGTCCCGCAGAGGCAGCTCGGCCCGCCGCAGCGCCTCCTGCTGGGAGATCTGGCCGTCCAGGTACGGCCCGATGGCCTGCCCGTAGATCTGCTGCCAGGTCGGGTGCATGGTGAAGAAGGTCAGGAAGAGCGCCAGCCCCACCAGCACCTGGTTGGGCGGCACCTGGGGCGTGGAGAGCGCGTTGCGCACGAAGGAGAGCACCACCACGATGCGGGTGAAGGAGGTGAGCATGACCAGGATGGCCGGAGCCAGGCTCAAGACGGTCAGGGCCGCGAGGACCTGAAGGGCCGTGACCAGGTCGGGTGCCGAGGGCGGCTGGCCGTTGAGCCGCAGCTCGATGGAAGGCAGCCGAAGGGCAGGAGCGGCCGGAGCCTGGGCGCTGCCGGGCGCGTTCTGCGCGTGCACCCCGGCTCCCGCCAGGGCCACCAGCAGGAGGGCGAGCGCCAGCCCCCTCCCGAAGCGCCCCGTTCCTGCCGCCTCAGGCGGCGTGGTGAGGACCATCATGGTCGGCCCGAAGCCGTCCGGCCCTCCTCTCGGCCCGCTCCAGCAGGCTCCGGCGCACCGCGGCCACCTCCTGCGGATCCCGCAGGCAGGCCAGCGGCTGCATCTGCTGCCCGCTCACCCCGATCAGCACCAGGCGCTCGCCCACCTCCACCAGGTACAGCGAGCGCCCCGGCCCCAGCGACAGGGCGTCGACGACCCGCAGGGCCCGGGACGGCCGCACCGCCAGGCGGGAGCCGGCGAAGCGGGCCGTGACGTAAGCCAGCGGCAGCAGCACCGCCAGCGCGGCCACCACCCGCAGGAGGTCGCCCCAGCTCACGCCCCGCTCCCCCCGGCCTCAGGGCAAGTCCCGGGCCAGCCGCGCCCGGGAGACGATGTCGTTGACCTTGACGCCGAACTTCTCGTCCAGCAGCACGATCTCGCCCCGGGCCACCAGCTTCCCGTTGACCATGATGTCGGCCGGCTCGCCGGCCAGCTTGTCCAGTTCGATGACGGAGCCCCGGCGCAGGGCCATCACCTCGCCCAGCGTCAGCCGGGCCCGGCCGATCTCCACCGACAGCGTCACCGCCACGTCCAGGAGCAGGTCGAGGTTGCCGGTAGACTCGCCGGGTGGCTCCGGCTTCAGCTCGCCGAAGCGCACCGGGTGCACCTCGGTGACACCCGGCTCCGGCGGCGGTGCCGGCCGGGAGCCGCCGCCGGCCGCGGCGGCGCGGCGGGCCGGCGAGCGAGCCTTACTGGATGACGAGCTCGGTGAAATAGACGTTCACCACTCTTCCCCGGGAGACGAGCCGCTGCAGCGCCTCCACCAGCTCCCGCCTCACGGCGTCGACCCCCTCGGCCGAGGCCAGCTCCTCGAACCGCTTGGTCCGGATGACGGAGATGATGGCGTCCCGCACCTGGGGCTGGCGGCGGGTGAGCTCGTCCACCACCTCCCGGCGGTTGCCCTCCACCACCACCCCGACCCGGGCGTAGCGCACCGCGAGGCTGCCCTGGCTGGGCGCCAGGTTGACCACGAACTCCCCGGCGTCCATGGTGGGCCCCAGCGGCGCCACCCCGGCCGCCTCCGCCCCTCGGGCCTCCTGGGTGCGCACCGCCGCCGGCGGCGTTTCCACCGCCTGCGGTCGGGGCGCCGCCGGCACCGACCGGTTGAACATCAGGTAGGCCAGGAAGGCGCTGCCCGTGGACGCCACGATGATGAGGGCCACGATGGCGATGCCCCAGGCCAGGGCCGCCACCGGGGAGCGGCCCGGGGGCTGCGGTTCCTGCGGAGCGGGCTGCGGCTGCGGCTGCTGCACGGCCATCTCTACACCACTCCATCCGTGGCAGGTGTCACGGGCCTGGCTCCACTCCCTTGGAGCTCAGGGGCATGATGACCACGTCGACCCGCCGGTTCTTCTGGCGGTT
>DATCKV010000035.1:0-2931 GCA_036564285.1 Limnochordales bacterium | reverse complement strand
CCCCTGTGGGTCGATGCCCGCAGCGGCGGCCCCGACGAGGTGGCGCGCCGGGTGGTGGAGGCGCGGCGCTGGGCGGAGCTGGCGCAGCCGGCCGGATGGGTGCTGGCGCCGGAGCGGGCCGTGCCGGTGCTGGTGGGCCGGAGCCTGCTGGGGCGGCTGGGGGAGGTGGCGTCGCTGCTGGCAGAGCGCCACGGCCTCGGGGGCACGGCCCTCGTGGTGTCCGACGGGGCCGTGCCGGCTCTCGCGGCCCGGGCCGCCGCGGCCCTGGAGCGGGGCGGCTGGCGGGTGGCGAGGGCCGAGGTCGGCCCCGGTGAGCCGGCCAAGAGCCTGGAGAGCGTGGCGCGGCTGTACCGCCTGGCAGCCGAGGCGCAGCTGGACCGGTCGGGGCTGGTAGTGGCCGTAGGGGGCGGGGCCACCCTGGACGCGGCGGGCTTCATGGCGGCCACCTACATGCGGGGGGTGGCCTGGGTGGCCGTGCCCACCACGCTCCTGGCCCAGGTGGACGCGGCCATCGGCGGCAAGACCGCGGTCAACGTCCCCGAGGCCAAGAACCTGGTGGGCGCCTTCCACCAGCCCCTGGCGGTGGTGGCCGACCTGGAGGCCCTGGAGGGGCTCCCGGCCCGGCAGGTGGCGGCGGGGATGGCCGAGGTGGTCAAGCACGGCCTGGTCGGCGATCCCAGGCTTTGGGAGATGCTGGCCGGAGATGGGGCGCCGCCGGCCCCGCCTGGCGACGTCCGAGCCCTGCCGCTGGAGGTGGTGGCCCGGGCGGCGGCGGTGAAGGCCCTCATCGTCTCCGAGGACCCGTGGGAGCGGGGGCGCCGGGTGGTGCTCAACTTCGGCCACACCACCGCGCACGCGCTGGAGGTGGCCGGGGGGCTGCAGCGGTGGCTGCACGGCGAGGCGGTGGCCATCGGCATGGTGACGGCGGCCATGCTTTCGTCCCGGCTGGGGCTGCTGCGGGAACCGGAGCTGGTGGCGCGCCTGGCGGACGCCCTGCGGCGCCTGGGGCTGCCGGTCGACGCCGGCCCCCGCCCGCCCGAGGCCGAGCTGCTCTGGCGGCTCATGGGAGCCGACAAGAAGAAGCAGGCGGGGCGGCGCCGCTGGGTGCTCCTGGAGGCGCCCGGGCGGGCCGCCGCGGTGGCGGACGCGGTGGACGAGGCCCTCTTCGCGGCCGTCTGGCGGGAGCAGCACCGGCTGCCGGGCGAGGAGGCGGCGGGATGATCCGGGTGCTGGTCATCCACGGGCCCAACCTGGACAGACTGGGTCAGCGGGAGCCGGAGATCTACGGGCGACAGACCCTGGCCGAGATCGACGCCCGGCTGGCCCAGGAGGCGGCGCGCCTGGGCGCCCAGGTGGAGTCGCTGCAGAGCAACCACGAGGGCGTCATCGTGGACGCCCTCTCCAGGGCCGCCGAACGTTTCGACGCGGTGGTCATCAACCCGGCCGCCTACAGCCACTACAGCCTGGCCATCCGCGACGCCCTGGCGGCCCTGGAGGTGCCCCGCATCGAGGTGCACCTGACCAACGTCTTCGCCCGGGAGGGCTTCCGGCATCGCATGGTGACCGCGGGAGCCTGCTCCGGGGTCATCTGCGGCCTGGGCGTGGAGGGGTACGTGCTGGCCCTGCGGGCGGCCGTGGCCCTGGCCGCACAGAAGGAGAGGAGTGGGGGTTCCACGTAATGGAAGGGGCCGGGGGTGTGACGTTGCAGGAGACGCAGCGGCGGGTGGCTGCCCTTCGACGGCGGCTGCAGGAGGCGGGCCTCGACGGGCTGGTGGTGGTGGACGGGGCCAACCGCCGCTATCTGTCGGGTCTGGCCAGCAGCGCCGGCGTGGCCCTCATCCCGCGGGATGAGGCCCACCCGCCCACCCTGCTGGTGGACGCCCGCTACACCGAGCAGGCCCGGGTCCAGGCGCCGGGGTACCGGGTCATCCAGCACGGCGACCACGTCTGGGACGACCTGCGGGGGGTGCTGGAGGCCTACGGCATCCGCCGCCTGGGCTTCGAGGCGGAGCACCTGAGCTACCGCCAGGCCGTGCGCTGGCAGGAGGCCATCCCGGGGGTCACCTGGGTGCCGGTGGACCACCAGGTGGAGGCACTGCGAGCCGTCAAGTCGGCGGCCGAGCTGGAGAGGCTGCGGCGGGCCGTGCGCATCGCCGACGAGGCCTTCGCGGCCGTGGTGCCTGCCCTGCGGGCCGGGATGAGCGAGCGAGAGGTGGCGTGGCGGCTGGAGGCCTTCATGCGGGAGCGGGGGGCCGAGCGGATGGCCTTCGACCTCATCGTGGGCTCGGGGCCCAACGCGGCCCTGCCCCACGCCGCGCCGGGCCCGCGCCGGCTCCAGCCGGGCGACACGGTGGTGCTCGACTTCGGGTGCGTGTACGAGGGCTACCACTCCGACATGACCCGCACGGTGGTGGTGGGCCCCACGGTGGAGCCCCGGGCCCAGGAGGTGTACCGGCTGGTGCTGGAGGCGCAGCAGGCCGGGATCCGGGCCATCCGGCCGGGCGTCACGGGCCGGGAGGTGGATGCCGCGGCCCGCCAGGTCATCGAGGCGGCGGGCTTCGGCGAGTACTTCGGGCACGGGCTCGGCCACGGGGTCGGGCTGGAGGTGCACGAGCCCATCCCGCGCCTGTCGCGCACGTCCGACACGGTGCTGGAGCCGGGCATGGTGACCAGCGTGGAGCCCGGGGTCTACATCCCGGGCTGGGGCGGCGTGCGCATCGAGGATCTGGTGCTGGTCACCGAGACGGGCTGCGAGATCCTCACGTCCTCCCCCAAGGATCTCATCGTGGTGCCGAGCTGACCCGGTCCGGCGAAGGGGTGCCAGCGCGTGATCTCCGTCAACGACCTGCGTCCCGGGCTCACCATCGAGGTGGACGGCGAAGTCTGGAGCGTGGTGGAGTTCCTGCACGTCAAGCCGGGCAAGGGCGCGGC
>DATCKV010000034.1:0-2087 GCA_036564285.1 Limnochordales bacterium | reverse complement strand
TTTGCCCCTGAGGACGTGCTGGTGCGGGTGGAGCTGTGCGGCATCTGCGGCAGCGACATCCACGAGTGGGCCTCGCCCGACCGGGCCAGGCTGGCCGGCCCGGCGCGGCCGACGGTGGGGGGGCACGAGATCGTCAGCGTGGTCGAAGCCGTGGGGCCGGCGGTGCGGGGCCTGAAGCCCGGCGACCGGGTCGTGCACGAGATCGTCACGTTCTACTGCGGCCAGTGCGTCAACTGCCGGCAGGGCAAGACCAACATCTGCCTCAACATGGATCCCATGGCGCAGCGGGCCCACTACGTGACGGGGGGCGGCTTCGCGCCCTACACCGTCTGGCCGGCCCGGCACCTGCACCGGCTGCCTGACCACCTGACGGCCGAGGAGGGGGTGCTGATGGAGCCGACGGCGGGCTCCGTGCACACCCTGGTGGAAAGGCTCCGGGTGCGGCCCGGCGAGTCGGTGGCCATCCTGGGCACGGGCGCGCGGGGGCTGATCCTGCTGCAGGTGGCGCGGGCGCTGGGCGCGGGGCCGGTGGTGGTGACGGGCCTCACTCGTGACGAGAAGGTCCGGCTGCCCCTGGCGCGGGAGCTGGGCGCCGACGCCGTGGTCAACGTCGAGAGGGAGGACCTGCGGGAGCGGCTGGCGGCGCTGACGGGCTCCCCGTACGTGGACGTCGTGGTGGAGAACGCCGGCAGCCCGGCGGCCGTCCGGCAGGCCATCGACATCGCCCGCCCGGGCGGGCGCGTCATGATCTCCGGCGGCGGCATCCGGGGCGGCATCGAGGTGGCCCTCGACACCCGGGCCATCATCGTGAAGGAGCTGGACGTGCTGGGGGAGATCTCCCACACCTGGAGCTCGTGGCGGACGGCGCTGCACCTGGTGGCCACCGGGCGGGTGCGCCTCAAGCCGCTGCTTACCCACGTCTTCCCGCTGGAGCGGTGGGAGCAGGCCTTCACCCTGGCGTCGACGGGCGACGAGGCGGTGCGGGTGGCCGTGCGCCCGTAGGGGGCGTGGGGCGGTCGGGGAAGGCGGGCGGTCGGCGCGATGAAGGTCGAGATGCCCTACGGGCCGCGGGACCGGATCCCCGTGGAGGTGCCCGACAGCATGCTGGCGGGGGTGCTGAAGCCCGCCGAGCTGACCCCCGCCTCGGACCCCCTGGACGTGGTGCGGCGGGCGCTGCGCCAGCCGACAGGGCGCGGCCGACTGCGGGACGACCCCCGGGTGCGGTGGGCGGCCCGCCTGGGCGATGGGGTGGCCATCGTCATCTCCGACGCCTCGCGCCCGCCCGTGGAGCGGTGGGTGGTGCCCGCCCTCCTGGAGGAGCTGCGGGAGGCGGGGGTCGACGAGCGGCAGGTCACGGTTTTCGTGGGCACGGGCTCCCACCGCCCGGCCACGCCCGACGAGATCGCCGAGAAGCTGGGCTCCGAGCTGGCCCGGCGGCTGCGGGTGGTCAACCACGAGATCGACCGGAGCCCCATGCGTTTCTTGGGCTTCTCCCGGCACGGCCACCCCATCGTGGTCAACCGAGAGGTGGCCGACAGCGCCTGCAAGATCGTGGTGGGCACCGTGCTGCCGCACCCCATCTGCGGCTACAGCGGGCACGCCAAGGGGGCCGTCATCGGGGTGGGAGGGGCGCCCACCATCGCGAGCACCCACACGCCCGCCATGCTGGACGACCCCCGGGTCGGGCTGGGGCTGCTGGACGGCAACCCGTTCTACGAGACCATCGTCGACGGCGGGCGGATGCTGGGCATCGACTTCATCGTCAACGTGGTCTGCACCCCGGACGGCGCCATCGTCGACTCGGAGGCGGGGGACATGGTCGCGGCCCACCGGGCGCTGGTGGAGCGCACGGCCCGCCCTGCCTTCGAGGCCACCTTCTCGGAGCGGGCCGACATCGTGCTGGTCTCGGCGGGCCACCCCAAGGACCACAACCTCTACCACATCGCGGCCGAGGCGCTGGCGGTGGTGGCCGGCGAGGCGGCCCCCACGCCCTGCGTCAAGGACGAGGGCGGCACCATCATCGTGGTCTCCCCCATCGAAGAGGGGGCCTACTCGACGGGGTTCTACCAGCGCATGGTGCAGGGCGG
>DATCKV010000033.1:0-3021 GCA_036564285.1 Limnochordales bacterium | reverse complement strand
TGAGCGTGACGCCCTACATCACGGCCTCCATCATCCTCCAGCTGCTGACGGTGGTGGTGCCTCGCCTGGAGGAGCTGGCCAAGGAGGGCGTCGAGGGCCGCAAGGTGCTGGCCCAGTACACCCGCTACGGCACCGTGGTGCTGGCGGTGGTGCAGGCCCTGGGGGTCACCAGCCTGGCCAGGGCTTACAACGTGCTGTACGACGCCGGCTTCTTCAGCATGGCCCTCATCGTGGTGACGCTGACGGCCGGCACGGTGCTGCTGATGTGGATCGGTGAGAAGATCTCCGAGAACGGCATCGGCAACGGCATCTCCCTCATTATCTTCGCCGGGATCGTGGCTCGTCTGCCGGCCAGCGCCATCAACATCGGGCGGGCCGTCGGCGAAGGGGGCATCAGCCTGCTGGGGGTGCTGGCGCTGGCGGTGCTGGTGGTAGCCATCATCGCCGCCATCGTCTTCATGCAGGAGGGGCAGCGGCGGATCCCGGTGCAGTACGCCAAGCGGGTCGTGGGCCGGCGCATGTACGGCGGGCAGAGCACCCACATCCCCATGCGGGTCAACCAGGCGGGGGTCATTCCCATCATCTTCGCCTCGTCGGTGCTGCTGTTCCCCCTAACCCTGACCCAGTTCATCCCGGCCCTGGACTTCGTCAACCGCTTCCTGGGCTTCGGGACGCCGCTGTACAACACCCTGTACGCGGTCCTGGTCATCTTCTTCACCTACTTCTACACGGCCATCACCTTCAACCCCCGGGACGTGGCCGATAACATGAAGAAGTACGGCGGCTTCATCCCCGGGATCCGGCCTGGCCAGCCCACGGCGGAGTATCTGGACCGGGTCCTGACCCGGGTCACCCTGGTGGGGGCCCTCTTCCTGGCCGTCATCGCGGTGATGCCCTACCTGCTGGCCGGCATCACCGGCGTGCCCCAGGCCTTCATCAGCATCGGCGGGACGGGGCTGCTCATCGTGGTGGGCGTGGCGCTGGACACCCTCAAGCAGATCGAGGCGCACCTGCTGATGCGCCAGTACGAGGGCTTCCTCCGCTGAGGAGCCCTGTCGGGGAAGCGGGCGAGCTCCGGCGATGCGGGTCGTGATGCTGGGGATGCCGGGAGCAGGCAAGGGAACCCAGGCCCAACGGCTGGCGGCGGCCCTGGGCGTGCCCCACATCTCGACGGGTGCCATCTTCCGGGAGGCCGTCCAGGAGGGCACCGACCTGGGCCGGCAGGCCCAGCGGTACATGGAGCGGGGCGAGCTGGTGCCCGACGATCTGACGGTGGCCATGGTGAAGCAGCGCCTGGCCCAGCCCGACTGTCGGCCGGGCTTCGTGCTGGACGGCTTCCCCCGCAACCTGGCCCAAGCCCGGGCGCTGGACGAGGCGCTGGCCCGCCTGGGCGCCGCCATCGACGTGGCCGTCAACCTGGTGGTGCCTGAGGAGGAGGCGGTGCGGCGCATCACCGGCCGCCGGGTCTGCCCGCGCTGCGGGGCGACCTACGGGCCCGCGGATGGGGTCGACGGCCGGCCGCCGGAGCGCTGCGCGCGCTGCGGCGCCGAGCTGGTCCAGCGCGACGACGACCGCGAGCACGTGGTGCGCCAGCGGCTGCGGGTCTACCAGGAGAGCACCCGCCCCCTGGTGGACTACTACGCCGAGCGGGGCGTGCTGGCGGAGGTCCCGGGCACCGGCGGGGTGGACGAGGTGGCCGAGGCCATCCGCCGGGCGCTGGCCCATCGGGGCCTTGCGGCCGGTGGAGGATGATCGTCCTGAAGCGGCCCGACGAGATCGAGAAGATGCGAGCGGCCGGGCGGCTCGTCGGGCGGCTGCTGGAGGAGATCGGGCGGCGGGTGCGCCCGGGCGTGACTACCCGGGAGCTGGACCGCTTCGCGGAGGAGTTCATCCGCCGGCACGGGGGCGTGCCCTCGTTCAAAGGATATCGGGGATACCCGGCCAGCATCTGCACCTCGATCAACGAGCAGGTGGTGCACGGCATCCCCGCGGATCGCCGCCTGCGGGAGGGCGACATCCTGTCGGTGGACGTGGGCGTGGTGCTGGACGGCTACCACGGCGATGCCGCCCGTACCTTCCCGGTGGGCGAGGTGGACGAGCGGGCCCGTCACCTGCTGGAGGTGACGGAGCGGGCCCTGTGGGCCGGCATCGAACAGGCCCGGGCCGGCAACCACCTCTCCGACATCGGGCACGCCATCCAGCGGGTGGTGGAGGCGGCAGGGCTGTCGGTGGTGCGGGAGTTCGTGGGGCACGGCATCGGCCGGGCCATGCACGAGGACCCGCAGGTGCCCAACTACGGCCTGCCGGGGCGGGGGCCCCGGCTGCGGCCGGGCATGACGCTGGCCATCGAGCCCATGGTGAACGAGGGCGCGAGTGATGTTACAATCTTGGAGGACCAGTGGACGGCGGTGACGGTGGACGGCAGCCGTTCCGCCCACTTCGAGCACACCGTGGCCATCACCGAGGATGGGCCGGTGGTGCTGACGCTGCCGTGACCGAGCAGGGTGCCGCCGGGCCTCCCCGGGTGCGCGCCGGCCAGCTGGTGACGTCCCGGGCGGGCCGGGACGCCGGGCGGGCCTACCTGGTGGTGGGCGTCCGCCCCGACGGCCGCGTGCTGGTGGCCGACGGGCGCTACCGCAAGGTGGCCAACGCCAAGCCCAAGAACGTGCGCCACCTCTGGCTGCACGACCGGGTGGCGGCGGCCGTGGCCGAGCGGCTGGAGCGGGGCGAGCCGGTGAGCGACGCCGAGGTGCGCCGGGCGCTGCAGGAGCTCCTGGGCGAGGCGGCGGCAGCGGGTGAGAAAGGATGAGGCTATGGGCAAGCAGGACGTCATAGAGGTGGAAGGCACGGTCGTCGAGCCCCTCCCCAACGCGATGTTTAGGGTGGAGCTCGAGAACGGCCACAAGGTGCTGGCGCACATCGCAGGCAAGATGCGGATGAACTTCATCCGGATCCTTCCTGGCGATCGTGTCATCGTGCAACTCTCCCCCTATGACCTGACCCGCGGCCGGATCGTCTATC
>DATCKV010000032.1:0-9859 GCA_036564285.1 Limnochordales bacterium | reverse complement strand
CCTCCACCTGGTAGGCGATGACCGGGCGGGCCGCCTCCAGGCGCACCAGGTACTCCCACCGGCCGGAGCCGCCCCCGACCGGGACCGCGGGGCGCCTCCGCAGGGCCCCGTCGTCCCAGGCCAGCTCCAGCCGCCGGGGCGGCTCCTCGCCCGACCAGGCCAGGCGCACGTAGAGGCGCCGGGAGCCGCCGCTGCGGATCAGGGCGCCGGGCGCCCCCGGGTCATGCTGGAGGCGGCCCGCCGTCAGCAGGGCGGCCAGACGCCCCACCGCATCCGCGTGCACGAGCTTCCTCGCCCTCCGTCCGCAGCCCGTCGGACCGCACGCCTGCCCCGGCGTGCCGGCGCAACAGGAGTCTTCCCGGCTCCGGGGCCTCGAACCAGGCCGGGTTTTCGGGAATCGTGCAGGCCGCTCCTGCCGACCGGACGGCAGGCATCCCGCCCGGCGCCGGCGAAGACCCGCCCGCACGGGGCGCCGGATCCGGCGCCCGGGCCGGCCCCGCCCGGGGGACCGGCCCCAAGCCCAGCGGGAGAGGGGAGCGCACAGGGGTGTCGGCACGCGCCATCCGCGAGGAGACCATCCGGCTGCTGCAGGAGCTGACGGAGAGCCTGGGGGTGCCGGGCTTCGAGGAGCCGGTGAGGGAAGTGATGCGGCGCCACCTGGCCCAGTACGGCGAGGTGAGCACCGACAACCTGGGCAGCGTCCTGGCCGTCCACCGGGGCAGCGCCCAGCGGCCACGGGTACTGGTGGCCGGGCACCTGGACGAGATCGGCTTCATGGTCAGCGCCGTCACCGACGACGGGTTCCTCCGCTTTCAGACCCTGGGCGGCTGGTGGGAACACGTTATGCTGGCCCAGCGGGTGGTGGTCATGGGCAAGGACGGGCCCGTCCCCGGCGTCATCGGCAGCAAGCCCCCTCATATCCTCTCCCCCGACGACCGCAAGAAGGTCGTGGAGAAGAAGGAGATGTACATCGACGTGGGCGCCTCGGCCCGCAGCGACGTAGAGGCCCTGGGCATCCGCCCGGGCGACCCGGTGGTGCCCTTCGGCCCCTTCACGCTGCTGGGCGGCGGCCACCGGGCCATGGCCAAGGCCTTCGACGACCGGGTCGGCTGCGCGCTGGCGGTGGAGGTGCTGCGGCGGGCCGCGCAGGCGGGCCACCCCAACACCCTCATCGCGGCCGGTACGGTGCAGGAAGAGGTGGGCCTGCGGGGCGCCGCGACGGTGGTGGAGTCGGCGGAGCCCGACGTGGCCTTCGCGCTGGAGGTGGCCATCGCCGGCGACACGCCGGGGGTTCGCCCGGAGGAGGCCCAGTCGCGGCTGGGCAAGGGGCCGGCCATCACCCTCTACGACGCCTCCATGGTGCCGCACCGCCGGCTGCGGGACTTCGTCATCGAGGTGGCCCGGGAGCGGGGGATCCCCTACCAGTTCGACGTGATGCCGGGCGGGGGCACCGACGCCGGCCGCTTCCACATCTGGCGCCGTGGGGTGCCGTCGCTGGTCATCGGGGTGCCCGCCCGCTACATCCACACCGGGGCCAGCATCATCGACCTGGAGGACTTCGAGGCAGCCGCCGAGCTGGTGACCGCGGTGGTGCAGGCCCTGGACCAGTCAGCCCTGGCGCGCCTGGTCGGCTGACGCCGGGCGCGCCCCGGCCGTCCGAGTGCATCCGATGAAAAGGGGAGAGCGGGTTAAAAAACCGGCGATATTCGAAGCTCGCTCGTGAACATCACCCTTATTGAACGAACATCGCACGAGGTGGTAGGATAAGAGTCAGGATCGTCTCTCCTTCCTTTGCGGCACCCGACGCACCCTCCGTTCGCGGCCCGCCGAGAAGGGGGAGCTCGGTCGTTGAAGGCCGTGGTCATGGCCGGGGGAGAAGGCACCCGGCTCCGTCCCCTGACGGTGCAGCGGCCCAAGCCCATGGTGCCGGTGGCCAACCAGCCCATCCTGCACCACATCCTGCTCCTGCTGCGCCGCCACCAGGTGCTGGACGTCTGCGCCACCCTCTACTACCTGGGCGACGACATCCGCAGCCACTTCGGCGACGGTACCGACTGGGGGGTGCGCCTCGCCTACTCCGTCGAGGAGACCCCCATGGGCACCGCGGGCAGCGTGAAGCGGTGCGAGGAGTTCGTAGGCCAGGAGACCTTCATCGTCATCAGCGGCGATGCCCTCACCGACATCGACCTGACGGCGGCGGTGGCCTTCCACCGGCAGAAGGGGGCCCTGGCCACCATCGTCCTGACCCGGGTAGAGAACCCGCTGGAGTACGGCATCGTGATGGCCGACGACGACGGGCGCATCCGGCGCTTCCTGGAGAAGCCCAGCTGGGGCGAGGTCTTCTCCGACACCATCAACTCCGGCATCTACGTGCTGGAGCCCGAGGTGCTGAAGTCGGTGGAGGCGGGCCGCCCGGTGGACTTCAGCCAGGACGTCTTCCCGGCCCTGCTCAAGAAGCGGGCCCCCCTCTACGGCTACGTGGCGGCCGGCTACTGGTGCGACATCGGCCACATCGGCGCCTACCGCCAGGCTCACGAGCAGGTGCTGCAGGGGCTGGTGGACCTGGAGCTGCCGGGGCGCCGGCTGCCCAACGACGTGCGCATCGGCCGCGACGTGCTCATCGACCCCTCGGCCGAGGTGCGGGGGCCGGCCATCATCGGCGACGGCTGCCGCATCGGACCGGGAGCCCGCATCCTGGGCTACACCGTGCTGGGCAGCCACACCATCGTGGAGGAGGGCGCCACGGTCCAGCGCTCCATCGTCTGGAGCAACGGCTACATCGGCCGGGGCGCGCAGGTCTCCGGCGCGATCCTGTGCCAGCAGGTGACGGTGGACCGGAGCTGCGTGGTGGGGGAGGGGGCCGTCGTCGGAGACCGCAGCGTGCTGCGCCACGGGGCCCAGGTGGCGCCCAACGTCAAGGTGTGGCCCAACAAGGTGGTGGAGGCGGGGGCCCGGGTCAGCATGAGCCTCATCTGGGGCTCCTCGTGGCACGAGTCGCTGTTCAAGGAGCAGGGGGTCAGCGCCCTGACCAACGTCGAGCTGACCCCGGAGTTCGCCGTGCGGCTGGGGGCCGCCTTCGGCACCCACCTGGGCAAGGGGGCCACCGTCACCACCAGCCGCGACGACCACCCCGCCTCCCGGATGATCCTGCGCTCCCTCATCGTGGGCTTCCTCACGGTGGGCACCCACGTGCAGGATCTGCGCTCCACCCCCATCACCATCGCCCGGCGCGCCATCCCGGCCCTGGGGTGCGCGGGGGGCGTGCACGTGCGGGTCGACCCCCGGGACCCGGCCTGCACCCTCGTCGAGTTCCTGGACCCCCGCGGCATCAACGTGGGCCGTCCCGTGGAGCGGCGCATCGAGTCCCTCTTCTTCCGGGAGGAGTTCCGCCGCACCCCCGCCGAGGAGGTGGGCACGCTGGACTTCCCGGCCCGGGTGCTGGAGAGCTACGTCGACGCCTTCCTGGCCTTCGCGGACCCCGCCCGCATCGCCCGGCGGCGCCTGAAGCTGGTCGTCGACTACGCCTACGGCCGCCTCTCCACGGTGCTGCCGGGGCTCTTCTCCCGGCTGGGGTGCGAGGTGGTGGCGCTGCACCCATACCCGGACCCGGCTCGGGCCCCCCGCACCCGCGACGAGCGGCGCCGGCTGCTGGAGGAGCTGGGTCGGGCCGTGGCCATGCTGGGTGCCGACGCCGGAGCCCTCATCGACGACGACGGCGAGCGCCTCCACCTGGTCGACGAGCAGGGGCAGGTGATCCAGGACGAGCGGCTGCTGGCCCTGATGACCATGGTGGCCCTGCAGGGGCGCAGCGGCGGCCTGGTGGGGGTGCCCGTCAGCGCGCCCAGCGTCATCGACCAGATCGCGCACCAGCACGGCGCCCAGGTGCTGCGTACCAAGCACGAGGCGCGGGCGCTGATGCATCTGGCCGCCGCCCACCGGGACAACATGGTCGTGGCAGGCGACACCCGGGGCGGCTTCATCTTCCCCGAGTTCCACCTGACCCAGGACGCGGCGGTGGCCCTGGGGCGGGTGCTGCTGGCGCTGGCCGAGGGAGGGCGGCTCTCGGAGCTGGTGGCGCAGGTGCCGGCCTTCTACGTGGAGCGGCAGGCCATCGAGTGCCCCTGGGAGCAGAAGGGCCGGGTGATGCGGCTCCTGGCCCGGGAGGCCGTCTCGGCCCGGGAGGCCGAGTACATCGACGGGATCAAGATGTTCCACGACCGGGGATGGGTACTGGCCCTCCCCGACGCCTCGGAGCCCCTCTTCCACCTCATCGCGGAGGGGAAGAGCCCCACCGACGCCACCGAGCTCATCGGGCGCTACGCCAACCGCATCCGCGAGCTGCAGAAGAAAGGAGCCTGACCGAGCGGTGAGGTCCAGCGACAGCCGGCCGGCTCCCGGCCTGAGGACGAGCCTCGGCCCCGAACGCACCGAGTTCGTGCTGCTCGCCTTCGAGGGCCCGGACCCTTACAGCCGGGCAGGCGGGCTGGGGGTGCGGGTGACCCAGCTGGCCCGCTCCCTGGCCGAGATGGGCTATCGGACCCACCAGATCTTCGTGGGCAGCCCGGAGCTGCCCGGCTACGAGGAGCAGGCAGGGGGCCTGCTGCGCCTTTACCGGTGGTGTCAGTGGATCAGCCGGTACTACCCCCACGGGGTCTATGAGGGCGAAAACGAGAAGCTTTACGACTTCAACGAGACGGTGCCCGAGTTCGTGGCCGAACGCATCGCCCTGCCGGCGGTGCGGGCCGGGCGAGTGGTGGTGGTGCTGGCCGAGGAGTGGCACACCGCCCACGCCGTCTGCGAGATCAGCGACCGCCTCTGGGAGGCCGGCATCCGCCGCCACGCTCTCCTGGTCTGGAACGCCAACAACACCATGGGGTTCGACCGTATCAACTGGGGGCGCCTGGGCTACGTCGCCACCCTGACCACCGTCAGCCGCTACATGAAGCACGTCATGTGGGGCCGGGGGGTCAACCCCATGGTCATCCCCAACGGCATCGCCCCCGAGGCCCTCGCGCCCGTCCACCCCCGGCAGGTGGCGGCCCTGCGCCGGGGGCTGGCCGAGGGCGGCGGACGAGTCCTACTCGTGAAGGTCGGGCGATTCGACCCCGACAAGCGCTGGCTGATGGCGGTGGAGGCGGTGGCGCAGCTGAAGGCCATGGGGCTCGCACCGCGCCTGGTGATGCGGGGCGGCATCGAGCCGCACGAGTACGAGGTGCTGGGCCGGGCCAGGGCCCTGGGCCTGACGGTGATGCCCGTGCACCAGGAGGGGGAGCCGACGGCCGCCCGGCTGGCCTCGCTGCTGGCGTCGCACCCCGACGTGGACGTGTTCAACTTGAAGTTCTTCGTGCCGGATCCCCTGCTGCGGGCGCTGTACCGGGCGGCCGACGCGGTGCTGGCCAACAGCGGCATCGAGCCCTTCGGACTCGTGGGGCTGGAGGTGATGGGGGCCGGCGGGGTGGCCGTGACCGGGGCCACCGGCGAGGACTACGCCGTCCCCTATCACAACGCGGTGGTGCTGGAGACCGACGACCCCCGGGAGATCGTGCACCACGTGGCGCGCCTGGCGGAGGAGCCGGCCCTGGGCGAGGCGCTGCGGCGCAACGGCCATGAGACGGCCGCCCGCTTCGCCTGGCCCGACGTCATCGCCGGCATGCTGGACCGGCTGGCCTTCGCCGCCAGGCTCCAGGGGGTCGCCTGGCCGGCCCCGGCCGCCGCGTCGGAGGGGGAGGGGCCCGAGCGGGCGAGGGAGGCGGCGGCCGCGGCGGAGGAGGCGCCCTGACCGTGGCCCAGCACCTGGTCATCTACACGGTGGTGCACCAGCCGCGCCGGCTCAAGCTTCCGGCCCAGCCCATCCCCCGGGGGGCGGTGCCCCGCGACATCGAGCGCTGCCTCTTCGACGAGCGCATGAACCGCCGCTACTTCGAGAAGGTGGCGCGCACCTGCTACCACCCCGCCTCCCAGCTCTTCCTGGAGCTGGCCGACCGGGGGCTGAAGCTGTGCATCGGCTTCTCCCTGTCGTTCCTGAGGCAGGCCGAGCTGTGGGACGAGGCGCTGCTGGAGCGCTTCCGGCGCCTGGTGAACCACCCCAACGTGGAGCTGATCAACGTCGAGCCGTACCACAGCTTCCTCTTCTACGTGGACATCGACGCCTTCTGGCGGCGCATGCGCCAGGCCGCGGAGCACGTGCGGCGCCTGTTCGGCCTGAGGCGCGCCCCCTCGGTGACCGACACCACGGAGATGTTCATGTCCAACGACATCTACTTCGCCCTGGTGCGGGCCGGCTTTCGCGGCGCCTTCATGGACGGCCGGCCCTGGGTGATGGGGTGGCGCGAGCCCTCCTACCTGTACCACTACACCCGGGACCTCTACCTGCTGACCCGCCACTTCCGCCTCAGCGACGACGTGGGCTACCGCTTCTCCAACCGCTCCTGGGCCCTGTGGCCCCTCTTCGCGGACACGTACGCGGCCTGGGTGGCCGAGGCCGGGGGCGACCTGGTGACCATCGGGTGGGACTTCGAGACCTTCGGCGAGCACCACTGGCAGGAGACGGGCATCTTCGACTTCATGCGCGCCCTGCCCGACGAGCTGGGGCGCCGGGGCGTGCAGGCGCTGCTGGCCAGCGAGGCCATTCAGCGCCTGGCGCCCCGCAGTCATCACCTGCCGCTGCCGGCCTTCCCCACCACCTGGGCCGGGGAGGGCGGCGTGGAGTTCTTCCTGGGCAATCCCGCGCAGCAGGCCATCTTCCAGCTGATGCACCACGTCTACCACAAGGCGCTGCTGACCCGGGACCCGGCCCTGGTGGATCTCGCCCTGTGGCTGCTGCAGTCGGACAACCTGCACCTGATCCAGTGGTTCGGGCGCCGCGGCTCCGAGGCCGAGGTGTCGGCCTACTTCACCCCCCGGGAGTGGTGGAGGCTGGGCCCCGGAGGCATCATCCACGAGCTGCAGCAGGTGTACCGCAACTTCCTGGTGGCCATGGACGCCTTCCTCACCGGCGAGGTGGTCTACCTGCCGGGAGAGGGGCCGCCGCCCGCTCGGCGCAACGCGCCCCGCCCTGAGCTGCCGCCGCTGGGCCCGGCCGCGCAGGCGCCGGCCGCCGCCGCAGGCGCCGACGGCCGGCGGGAGGCCGCCGCCTCGCAGCTGGGCACCGCGGTGGCCCCTGAAGCCGCCCCTCCGCGCCCTTCCCGCCGGAGAACCGCCCGCCTGCCCTGACCGGGACGACGCCGCCCCGCTTCTCCGGCCCGCGCGCCCCTTGTGGTAGAATGGGAGAGGCACCGTTGTTTGAATGGTGCCAACTGTCAGCGGATTGGGGCGATCGTACGGGACATGCGCCACGGCCGGTGGCCGTGAGGTCCCGTCGGGCTCGGGCGAGGGCCGCGAGGCGACGATGGCAGTGAAGGAAGCCCTGGTGCAGTTCTTCGGGGCCAACATGGTGGTCGTGCAGTTCGCCTACGGGCTGGCGTTCTTCGCCATGGGCCTCACCATCGCCCTCTATTCCCGGCACCCCAGCCGGCTGCCGGTGGCCCGGCACCTGCCCCTGCTGGGCACCTTCGGCATCCTGCAGGCCCTGGCCAGCTGGGGCGAGGTCTTCATCCCCATCCAGCGCAGCTACACCCCCCAGCCCATCATCGTCACCCTCCAGGCCCTGCACGCGCTGCTCAACGCGCTCACCTTCGCCTTCCTCATCGGCTTCGCGGTGCAGCTGCTGGCCGACCACTGGCCCCGGCTGGCCTGGCTGAGGGCCCTGCCCGTGCTGGTGACGGCGGTGTGGGCCATCAGCTTCTTCCTCTACCCGGTGCTGGCGCTGCCGCCCACGTACGAGCGCTGGCTGGTGGTGAGCGACGCCTGGTCCCGGTACCTGCTGGGGCTGCCGGGCGCGGCCCTGGCCGGGGTGGCCCTGTCTACCCAGATCGACGTGCTGCGCCAGCAAAACGGCGCCCACCTGGTGAGGCCGCTTCGGTGGGCCATCGTCTCCTTCGGCGCCTACGGGCTGGCCGCGGGCGTCATCGTGCCCGAGGCCGGCTTCTTCCCCTCCACGGTGGTCAACTCGAGCCGCTTCTTCCAGCTGACGGGGGTGCCCGTGGAGGTGGTGCGGGCCCTGGCGGGGCTGGGGATGGCCATCTTCATGATCCGGGTCATGGAGGTCTTCGACATCGAGGCGGCCCAGCGGCTCGAGGAGGTCCGGCGCATGCGGGCCATCCTGGAGGAGCGGGACCGCATCGCCCGGGAGCTGCATGACGGGGTCATCCAGTCCTTGTACGCCCTGGGCCTGGGCCTGGAGAACGCGGCCTACCTCATGGACCGGGGCGCGGCGGGGGAGGCGCGCAGCGCCCTGGGGGAGATGGTGGCGCGGGTCAACGAGATCATCCAGGACGTGCGGGGCTACATCATGGACCTGCGCCTGCCCGGGGAGACGGGGCTCACCCTGGCGCAGAAGCTGCGGGCCGTGGTCAACGAGGCCTCCCGGGTCTACCACCTGCCCATCTCCCTGGAGATGGGGGCCATCGACGAGCAGGCGCTGTCGCCGGCGGCGGCCAACGAGCTCTCCCAGATCGTCAAGGAGGCCGTCAGCAACGCCGCCCGGCACGGCCAGCCCCGCCGCATCCAGGTGGGGGTGCACCCGGGCGTCGACGGCGAGCTGGTGGTGTACGTGCAGGACGACGGCCGCGGCTTTGACCCGGCGGCGCTGGGCCAGGCCCGGGGCTGGGGCCTCTCCAACATGCGCAAGCGTGCCGCCATCCTGGGCGGCGAGCTGGACATCGACAGTCGACCGGGGGAGGGCACCACGGTCATGGTGAGGGTGCCGCTGCCGGTGGCGCCGGAGCGGGGCCAGGCGCCGGGCCGGCCCGCCGCGGCGGCGGTGCCCGGCCGGGGTGCGGGGCCCGGGGTCGGCGCCTGACGGGGCCAGCCGGGGTGACCCGGCAGGACGGCCCGTCCGGGAGGGGACGAGCGCGGTGCAGGGCAACGGCGAACGGTTGGGTGCGGGTCAGCCGCAGGCGGGGGGCCAGCGCCCGGACCGCCCGAAGGTGGTGCGGATCCTCATCGCCGACGACCACGAGGTGGTGCGGATCGGGCTGCGCTCCCTGCTGGAGCGCTACCCGGAGTTCCAGGTGGTGGGCGAGGCCGCCTCGGGCGCGGCCGCCATCGAGATGGCCGACCGGCTGCTGCCCGACGTGGTGGTCATGGACATCCGCATGCCCGAGGTCAACGGCGTCGACGCCTGCCGGCGCATCCGCGAGCGCCATCCCGAGGTCAAGGTGATCATGCTCACCTCCTATCCCGACGACGAGGCCGTCTTCGGCGCCGTCATGGCGGGGGCCAGCGGGTACGTCCTCAAGCAGGTGGGCTCCACCGAGCTGGTGGACGCCATCCACACGGTGGCCCGGGGCGAGTCGCTGCTGGATCCGTCGGTGACGGGCAAGCTGCTGGAGCGGGTGCGCATGATGAGCGCCGAGGAGCAGCCGCCCCACGAGAAGCTCAACATCCAGGAACGCCGCATCCTGGCCCTCATCGCCCAGGGCAAGACCAACCGGGAGATCGCCGAGGCGCTGTACCTGAGCGAGAAGACGGTGCGCAACTACGTCTCCATGATCCTCAGCAAGCTGGGGCTGGCCAACCGGGCGGAGGCCGCCGCCTACGCGGTGCGGCAGAACATGGTCCACGACTTCAAGCCCGGCGACACCCAGCCCTGAGGGGCAGACCGGCGAGGAGAGGGGTGGCCGCGCGTGGATCGGTGGGGGCAGGCGCTCGTCCCCGGGGCCGCCGGGCTGGTGAGCACCGCGCTGGCGGTGCTGGTGCTCCGCCGCTATCTCGCCCGCCCGGCGGCGCTGCATCACCTCTTCTGGGGCATCGGGCTGGT
>DATCKV010000031.1:0-4402 GCA_036564285.1 Limnochordales bacterium | reverse complement strand
AGCCGCATCCTGGCCCGCCACCGGGTGGTGGAGGTGGCGCCTGCCCCGGCGGCCGAAGCCCTGGCCCTGCTGCCGGTGGCGGCCGAGAGCATGGGCCGGCGCTACGGGGACGATCCGGCCTTCTTCGACGCCTGCCTGGCGGCCGGACGGCTGCTGGCCGGCCTGGCAGGCGAGCCTCGGGGGGCGGGGGTGGGGGAGGCGCCGTGAGCTGGGGAGGGGCTGCCAGACCCGGCCGACCGGCCGGCACGGCGGCGCGGCTGGCAGGCTGGGTCCCGGCGGCCGCGGCCGCCTTCGCGCTGGGGGTGGGGCTGCGGGCCGGGCTGCTGGCCCCGCTGCCGCTGCCCGGGCCCGACGCCTACGTGCGCTGGGTGTGGCCCGAAGGCGCACAAGCGGCGGCCGTGCTGGCGGCGTCCCTGGGACGCCACCTGGGGCTGGGCGTGGTGGGGGTCTGGGCTCTGGGGCTGACCGCCGTGGGGGCGCCCGCAAGCATGGGGGTGGCGGCCCTGCGGGCCTACGCCGCCGGGCTGCTGGTGGCCTCCGCCCTGAACCGCTGGGGGTGGGCCGGCGCCGCCGCCGTCGCGCTGGCGGTGGCGCCGGCCCAGCTGGCCGGCACCTGGGCGGCGGTGCGGGCGGCCCAGGGCAGCGCTCGATGGAGCGCGGCCTTCGCCCGGGCGGTGGTGACGGGCGGGCCTGCGTACCTGGGGGCCGACTTCCTGCGGTTCGTGCAGAGCGGCGCCTCGGCCGCGGCCCTGGCGGGGATGGCCGCGGTGGCAGAGGCCGCCGGCTGCCTGGCCCTGGGGGCCCTGGGGAGCGGGGCCGCCGGCGGGGCGTGAGCGGGTCTGGAGAAGGGGATGGAATCGGAATGACGACCGAGCCGCTCATCGACCGCGTCTGCCTGGTGGTGCTGGACAGCGTGGGCATCGGCGAGCTGCCCGACGCCGCCCGCTTCGGCGACGAGGGCAGCCACACCCTGCGCCATGCCGCCGAGTCGGTGGGAGGCCTGCGGGCCCCCAACCTGGAGCGCCTGGGGCTGGGCTGCATCGACCGCATCCCCGGGCTGGGCTGCCCCGACCGTCCGGCGGCGGCCTGGGGCAAGATGGCGGAGCTGGCGGCGGGCAAGGACACCACCACCGGGCACTGGGAGCTGGCCGGCGTCGTGCTGGACAAGCCCTTCCCCGTCTATCCCCACGGCTTCCCGCCCGAGATCATCGACGCCTTCGAGCGCGCCATCGGGCGGCGGGTCATCGGCAACAAGCCCGCCTCCGGCACCGTCATCATCGAAGAACTGGGGCCGTACCACCTGCAGACCGGCTACCCCATCGTCTACACCTCGGCGGACAGCGTCTTCCAGATCGCCGCGCACGAGGCGGTCATCCCGGTGGAGGAGCTGTACCGCATGTGCCGCATCGCCCGGGAGCTGCTGACAGGGCCCCATGCCGTGGGTCGGGTCATCGCCCGCCCCTTCGAGGGGGAGCCCGGCTCCTTCCGCCGCACGCCGCGCCGGCGCGACTTCAGCCTGGAGCCGCCGCGGCCCACGCTCCTGGACCGCCTGGTGGAGTCGGGGCTGGCCGTCTGGGCCGTGGGCAAGGTGGAGGACATCTTCGCGGGCCGCGGCATCACCGAGGCCGTCCACACCCGCAGCAACGACGAGGGAGTCGACGCGACCCTGGAGCTCCTGCGGCGCACCTCGGGCCGGAGGGGACTCATCTTCACCAACCTGGTGGACTTCGACACCCTGTGGGGCCACCGTAACGACCCCGTGGCGTATGCCCGGGGACTGGAGGCCTTCGACCGGCGCCTGCCCCAGCTGCTGGACGCGCTGGGGCCCCGGGACGTGCTGATCCTGACCGCCGACCACGGCAACGACCCCGTCACCCCCAGCACGGATCACTCCCGAGAGTACGTGCCGCTGTTGGTGGCCGGGCCTCGGGTGCGGCCGGGGGTGCCCCTGGGGGTGCGCCGCACCTTCGCGGACGTGGCGGCCAGCACGGCCGAGATGCTGGGGGTGTCCGCCCGCTTCGACGCGGGTGAGAGCTTCGCCCGGCAGGTGCTGGCCTGAGGCGAGGGCTCGTTCTGCCCCGGCGGCGCCGCCGCATACCCATAGCCCGCGCGACGAGAGGCGGCGCGGGAGGTGCGAGCGGTGCTGGTCCGGCGCCTTGCCACCCTGCTGGCGGTCTCGGCGGCAGCGGTGGCCATCTGGATCGCCGCGAGGGTGGCCCTCTGGTCGCCGCCCGCGGCCCCGACGCCCGTCATGGCGCCCCCCGCCGCGCCCGAGCTGAAGCTGGCCTCCAAGGCCGCCGTCCTGATGGACGCGGCCAGCGGGCAGGTGCTGTACGCCCTCAACCCCGACGAGCCGCTGCCGCCGGCCAGCGTCACCAAGATCATGACCCTCATGCTGGCCCTGGAGGCGGTGCACGAGGGCCGCATCAGCATGGCCGACGTGGTGGTGGCCTCGGAACGGGCCGCCTCCATGGGCGGCAGCCAGATCTGGCTGGAGCCTGGGGAGCGCATGACCCTGCGGGAGCTGCTCTACGCCATCGCGGTGGGCTCCGCCAACGACGCCTCCGTGGCCGTGGCCGAGGCCCTGGCCGGCTCGGAGGAGGCCTTCGTGGAGATGATGAACCGCCGGGCCCAGGCCCTGGGCATGAAGCACACCCGCTTCGCCAACGCCACGGGGCTGCCGCCTCAGGAGACGGGCCACCCGGGCCCCCACGTGGCCAGCGCCTACGACCTGGCCCTGCTCTCCCGGCAGGCCGCTCAGACGCCGGGCCTGCTGGAGATGGTCTCCACGTGGGAGTACACCATGCGCCGGGACGGCATCCAGAAGCCCGTGCTGTACAACTTCAACCGGCTGCTCAAGCGCTACCCCGGCGTGGACGGCATCAAGACGGGGATGACCAGCGAGGCGGGGTACTGCATCGCGGTCACCGCCGTGCGCGACAACCTCCGCCTCATCGCGGTGACCCTGGGGGCTCCCACCGCCCAGGCCCGGGAGAACGACGTGCGGGCCCTGTTCGACTGGGGCTTCCGCCGCTACGAGGCCCGCCGCCTGGCCTCGGCGGGCGACACCGTGGGCGTGGTGGAGGTGGCGCGAGGCGACCCGCCCTTCGTGCCGCTGGTGCTGGCCAGCGACGCCTTCATGACCGTGGAGCGCGGCAGCAAGGTGCAGGTGCACCAGCAGCCCCGGCTCCCCTCCCGCCTGGCCGCGCCCCTGGCCGCCGACGCCGAGGTGGGCCGGCTCAGCCTGGTGGATCCTGAGTCGGGGCGCACCCTGGCCGAGGTGGCGGTCAAGGTGCCGCAGGCGGTGCGGGTGGCCGGGTGGGGGCAGCTGGTGGCGCGGCAGCTGGCCGCCATCCTGCGGGTCTGGATTCCTGTCGAGAGGAAGGCGGCGCCTCCGGAGGCGAAGTAAGGGGCACCCAGACGTCGCAGGAGGCGATCCGGCTTCGTTGGCGGTGCACGTTGAAGTCCAGCGCCAGGGCCCGGTGCTGCTGGCCCGGGTGGAGGGGGACCTCGACATGGCCTCCGCGGCCCAGCTGCGGGATCCGCTGGAGGCAGCCTGGACGGCCGGGCCCGAGCTGCGCCACATCGTCCTCAACGTGAAGGGCCTGTCGTTTCTGGACAGCACCGGCATCGCGGTGATCCTGGGCCGATACCGGGCCGCCCTGGCCCGGGGCGGGCGCCTGGTGGTGGTGGACGCCAACGCCCGGGTGCGCCGCATGCTGGAGATCAGCGGCGCCCTGAGGCTGGTGGAGCTGGCCGGCAGCGAGGCCGAGGCCCTGACCCGGCTGGCGCCCCGGCGGCAGGGGCGCAGCCGCCGTCGAAGGAGGCGGCCGAGCTCCCCATGAACGGCCACCCCTGCCCTGCCCCCCGCCGCATCGGGCCCGAATGGGGCCAGAGCGCCCACAGCTTCGTGCTGTGCATCCCGGCCGATCCGGCCAACCTGGCCTTCGCCCGGGCGGTGGTGGCCGCCTTCGCCGCCCGGCTCGACTTCACCCTGGACGAGATCGAAGACGTCAAGCTGGCCGTCTCGGAGATGGTGGCCAACGCGGTCATCCACGCCTATCCCGGGGGCGGGGGACCGGTGTGGGTAGCCGGGCGGGTGCACGACGGGGCGCTGGAGGTGGTGGTGGAGGACCGGGGGCGCGGCATCGCGGACGTGGCCCGGGCCCGGGAGGCCGGCTACTCCACCCTGGGTGGGGAGCACCTGGGCATCGGCTTCTCGGTGGCCGAGGCGTACATGGACGCGCTCGAGGTGGACTCCGTCCCGGGAGAGGGGACCTGTGTCCGCATGCGCAAGCGGCCGGCCTCCGGGGCCGCCTCCTCCGCCCGCCCCTCCTGAAGCCGTCCGGCCCGATGCCCATGAGGGCCTGGCCGTGGCCGTGGCGCGCCGCTTCCGGGGGCG